>CALSAT010000148.1:0-8587 GCA_943372905.1 Bacteroides fragilis
GCCTTATCATCCCGGTAAAATATGGGGTAAAAAGCATCAAACGTATTGGTGATATGTACTTTTCCAATGAACGTACGCCGGACTATTGGGCAGATAAAAAAGGGTATGATTATTTTTCTGGATTGTGACCCCCTGTCCCCCTAAAGGGGAGACTTAGATCCATGTTTCATTACTCCATTCTATGTGTTTCCAGAGCAGTTTATTATTATTATTATTATTAACCTGGCTGTTATACAGCTTTCAGTTTCATTTTGAATAAATATCTAACTTCTCTAAAAAATATTGCAGATCGAAATGACTGATAGATCCAAGTCTCCCCTATAGCGGATTAGGGGATTGTATTCGCCAGCACATCTGCCAAATACAACCCCCTGTCCCCCTAAAGGGGAGACTTAGATCCGTGTTTCATTACTCCATTCTATGTGTTACCAGCGTAGCTTGTTTATTATTATTATTGACCTGGCTGTTATACAACTTTCAGTTTCATTTTGAATAAATATCTAACTTCTCTAAAAAAATATTGCAGATCGAAATGACTGATAGATATAAGTTCCTCCTTTAGGGGGTTGTATTCGCCAGCACATCAGCGAGGTGCATGGTCTTCAGGCTGTAGCCTTTGTGTTTGATATATCCCTGGAGGTGCATGAGGCAGGAAAGATCGGTAGAGATAAGATAGTCGGCGCCGGTGGCTAATGCATTCTCCACTTTTTGCTCACCCATACCTATGGAGATGGCTTCGAATTTTACAGCAAAAGTACCTCCGAACCCGCAGCAGGTTTCCACATCATTCATCTCCACCAAACTAAGGCCTTTGACCTTTGAAAGCAGTTTCCTGGGTTCATCTTTTATTTTACATTCCCGCAGACCAGCACAACTATCGTGGTAAGTGGCTTTGCCGTGCAGTACGGCGCCCACATCTTCTATTTTGAGTACCTGCACCATAAATTCGGAGAACTCATAGATACGTTTGCCCAACTCTTTTACCTCATTGTGTACCGAGGAGTTTTCAAACAATTTGCCATAATAATTCCTGACAAACCCTGCGCAACTGGCGCTTGGGGTTACAATGATATCGGTACCGCTAAAATCTTTGATGAATTTGTTACAAACAGACTTGGCTTCATCCCAAAAACCGGCATTGAAGGCGGGCTGGCCGCAGCAGGTTTGGCTGGTATTATAGCTTACAGTACATCCGGCTTTTTCCAGCACCTTTATCATATTGAATGCGGTATCCGGAAAAAGCTGGTCAACAAAACATGGTATAAAAAGCTGGATGTTCATGTCCTACCACCACTACCACCTGTCCCCTAAAGGGTGTACTCAGGTTTGTGGTTATTAATTATATTTTGAATAGCAAGGCTATTCGAAGTTATTAAATAGTATTTCTCTACACAGATCATCTACCTGAAGATCTCTTTGATCTAGGTCTCCCCTTTAGGGGGACAGGGGAATGTATCATCTTTAACGCAGTCACGGCTGCCTCTTCTCCTTTGTGTCCATGCTTACCTCCGATTCGTTCTATGGCCTGTTGTTCGTTATCCACTGTCAGTACGCCAAAAATAGTGGGAACGGGCAGCATCAGGTTCAATTGCAGCACTCCGTCTGTTATTGCTTTGCATACATAATCAAAATGCGGGGTATCGCCTCTTATTACACAGGCAAAGGCAATAAATGCGTCAGGCTTGTCTTTCTTTGTACTTTTTTCCCAATAGTTCTTTATGGCAAAAGGCACTTCAAATGCACCGGGAACGGTCAGCACCACTATCTTCTTTACGGCATGCTTTTCCAGTTCGGCAATACAGCCTCTTTCTAACTGGTCGGTGATAGCGGCATTCCATTCTGTTTTTACTAAAACGATACAGGCATCCTTTTTCAGAATGCCTGTATCAATATCTAATAACTTACTGTTGCTTACGTCAGCCATAATTAATTTTCTGTACTGTAAACTCCCATCTGAGCCAGGTATGTATCGGCATCAAATGCTTGTTGGGTATTTGGAAATTTATCTTTTATTTCTTTGTACAGTTCGGTAGCGGATTTATTGTCATTCAGGGTGCGCTGGGCCAGGTAAGCAGCCATGAAAAGACTTTCTGCGGAACCAGCCACATCTTTTTCAAAATGGTGTCCGGCCTTTTTGTAGTAGTCAAATGCTTCTTTGTTCTTACCCAAATCGCCATAGGCATCAGCGATCAGCTTATATGCCCTTGCCTGCACTGGTTTAGAAGAGGAACTGTACTTCTTCAGGTATTTGATTGCTTTCTCGTTATCATTCAATTTGATATAACAAGCACCGGCATAAAAATTAGCCAGGTTAGCGGCTTCTGTGCCACCATATTTGTCAATTACTTTCAGGAAACCCCAGTATTGGCCATCGCCATTCAACGCCAGGTTCACCGAATCCATACGGTAGTATTCCTCCGCTTTAAAAATAGCATCGGCGGCTTTCTTTTCTTTGGGTGCTTTTACGAAATTCTTATAGGCGTACCAACCGCCACCCAGCAGGATAACCGCTAAACTGGCAATGGTCAATACTTTACCATATTTTCCCCAGAAGTCTTTTGCTTTTGCAATCACCACTTCGCCGGCGTCCTGGTTCTGCACAACTTTCTTGTCTGACATATTCTTGTTTCTTGGTTTATAATTTTTTTGATCTTAGTTTTTCTGTGTCCGGGGACACAGCCTTATTAATCCACTATAAAGGGATAATTCTTATCCATGTACACATCTTTCAGCACCTCATCATCATCCGGCCAGGGGCTTTCCTCTGCAAATTTTACTGATTCAGCTACGATATCATCTACCCTTTTGTTGATGGCATCGATCTCTTCCTGGGTGGCATATTTGTTATCCATTATGGTCTTCAATACCATTTGGATAGGGTCCTTGCTTTTATATTCATCTACTTCTTCCTTGGTCCTGTATTTCTGTGGGTCGCTGATCGAGTGGCCTTTATAGCGGTAAGTTTTGATTTCTATTAAAGTAGGTCCGCCCTTTTCCCTGGCCCTTTTCACTGCCCTGCCAATACCTTCATGCACGGCCTCCGGGCTCATCCCGTCAATAGTATCTGCCGGCATTTCGTAGCCATCCGCCAGTTTATAGATGTCAATTACGTTGGAGGTACGCTCTATAGAGGTACCCATGGCGTAGTTGTTGTTCTCGCAAATAAAAATAACCGGCAGCTTCCACAGCATGGCCAGGTTAAAGGTCTCGTGGAGCATACCCTGGCGGGCGGCGCCATCGCCAAAATAGGTCAGCACCACGTTATCTGTACCGCGGTACTGCTCAGCAAAAGCCAGCCCAGCACCGGTACCGATCTGTGCGCCCACAATACCGTGTCCACCAAAAAAGCCAACATCTTTCCCGAAGAAATGCATACTGCCGCCTTTTCCTTTGGCACAGCCGGTCGCTTTGCCATAAAGTTCTGCCATACAGCTATTGACCGGAACGCCTTTGGCAATGGCCAATCCGTGGTCGCGGTAGGCAGTGATCATCAGGTCTTCGGGACGGGTAGCCGTAATACAACCCGCCGCTATGGCCTCCTGGCCCACATACGCATGAAAGAAGCCCCGGATCTTACCATCCATTTTATACTTCTCTTCGGCCATCAGTTCAAACTGGCGGATAAGCTGCATCAGCTCGTACCAGTAGAGGTATGTTTCTTTCGAAAATTTGGTAGCCACAGGCTGAAAATTTGATGGTTTTAATTGCCGTTTTACGGGACGCAAAAATAAGGGAAAGTTGGTAAGTTTCGGAGTTCCGGGTTTTAAAGTTTTCAGGGCTAACTGATTGAGATTTACCCCTATCGGAAAGGAGGTGGAACCCTACCCCCCGCTGCCCGGAAGCAAAGTACCCGCAAGAGCCGGCAATTTGCTGCTGGCAGGCCTGAATTTCAGCTTCCCCGCTGCTTATTTACCACCACCCCCTCACCCCCACTCTTCAGACACTAACCAAGGCGGTAAAATGTGGATTATTGCATGGACTCCCATGAAGTCTCTATGCTTGTACCATGCTTTCTCTATGCTTGCACTATGCTTGAAGGACGGGTTTGCCAGGTAACGGCCGCTGCTAAAGATCATTAAACCGATGAGGGAAAAAAGAACCCTTCAAACCGCTTTACATAGGAACCCCATGTTAGCAGCCGTTTTTTTATTGTTGATATTGCAGACAAGAGTTTAGGTAATTGTCTTTAGATAAAAGGTTACCATTTGACAAAAGTAAAGTATCAGACAAACAATATTTGTCAACTGTTACTATAAGATAAATTAAGGTGTCTCCAGCTATTTTATCAAAGGTGATAGATTTAATTCGTGGAAAATATGTACCACCAAGAGTGTCTCTTCCTTTATAAATATCAATGCAACTCATTGTTTGTTTATTACACAAATAAACCCAGGTATAGCCTCTGTATTCGCTGGTTCTGCATTCCATATACAAATTGTCTGAAATTGGAAATGTCTTCGTCGTCCAATTAGTATTTAAACAAGATGTCAAGAGAAATGAAATAAAGAGTATCAAATTTTTAGGTGTCATTTGAAATGGCTGCTAAGATCAGGGCTTGGGGATGTGGCGATTTTCGTGTTACCTCAACCCGGATATGTTGCTAAGTAAAGATAGGAAGATCGAAATATACTCTAAAGCCAGGCCTGACTCCCCTGCTGCACCTAACCGTAAAGCCGCTGCTAAAAATCATTAAACCTATAGAGGGAAAATAGAACCCTTCAAACCGCTTTACATAGGAGCCCTATGTTGTCCGTTCGCTTTATTCATTTCCAAGAAAATTTGCAGAATCGATTAAACCAACTGAATAGTAAAATAGTACAGTAATAAACAAAGATAATAGTATAGTCAGAACGTAAAGTGGCATGGATGGTTTTTGAGTGTTAGACGTTTTATTTACCTTTTTTAAGATTAGCTGACTAATATTTATAGAAATAAAAAAAGCTTGAACAAGAATTACATAAAAAACAATAAGAGTAAAATCATTGAGCAGATTATAAAAAACGTTGTACAGGAACGAAAATAAAAGTAAAGTGCATGTAAAAAGTATGAATAATAAAACAGTCAATTTGCCAGTGATAGGGGAGTTTCTTTTGAAAAAAGAAAAAGTTGAATAAATGCTAAACACAAGAAAAATCAGTATTAAGCATAGAATTAGGATGATATCTGGGTCCATTTTATGAAACGAATATGTCGTTTAAAAGTGACGCATAATCTCCGGGCTTGGCGACGTGGCGATATTCTGTGTACGTAAGCCGGGACTGATGCTGATCAAAGATAGGAAGACTAAAATATAATCTAATCCTGTGGTTCGTGTCCTCACAAACTGCTTCTACTAGTGTTATGCCTGGGACAACTTTCCGTAATAAAGTAAATCCACAAGTTCTCCTGTAGTTGTCTTATAGTCTCTGCGGATTATTCCTTCTACCTGAAAGCCACAACTTTCAGCCAGCTTTTTTGCTGAATGATTACTTTCATGAGTTCTAAGAAATAATTTTTTGAAGCCATAGTTTTCGAAGCAATAATCCGTGAATACTTTTAAGGCTTTTGTAGAAATTTTTTTATTGGAATACTCTTCACTAATAAAACAACCTAATTCACCTTTGGGAATATTCCAATCAATGTTTTTGATATCCAGAAAGCCGGCTAAAGAATTATTGTGAGTATCAATCACTAAAAATGGTAAATACGTACGCTGCTCAATTTTTTCTATTATTTCTTCTACATATTTTTTAGTGTCTTCAAGGGTTCTCGTTTTTGAAACTGTTCCTGAAAAAAAGGCTTCCAGTCTTGCCCTATTTTGTTCTATCAGATTGAAAAACCCTTGCTGATCTTCGGAAGTTAAGAGGCGAATAGAGAAATTATCAAAATGCATACGTTCATTTTATAAAAGGTGTTCCTAAAATTTCAGCTAACGGCCGGACTTGCTAATCCTGTGATTCGTGGGGACGAACCATGACATCCCTGGTCACGAACCAACTCTTCCCTCACCCCCACTCTTCAGACACTAACCAAGGCGGGAAAATAATCATAACATTCCGAAATCAGAGTTAAGCAGAAAAATATTATAAAATGTCTCATCATTTAAACCCTCAATTTTGGTTCTCATCAGGTCTAGTTCATATAATATCTCCTCTGATAGTTTTGATTGGTCCATTTTATGCGCCGCCAAGCGGTGCATTATAGTCAGTCTGTCTGGCGAAGATGTTGCCTCCTGATATGATATCGTCCTGGCAATATCTTTGATCAAGCAAATGTATTGTGTCTTCCAGTCAGCAATTGTCTTATAAATAAACCGTGTTGTAAACTTCTCAAATGGAAGTATCATTTCTGTATTCCAATCTTCGGCTTGATCAAACTCACCAATATGAAACATTAATTCATTCGGAGAATCCGCTGTAATTACAATTGAAATATTAAGGCAACTGTCAGATATCCTGTCGTGATATTGGCTTATTTTGGTACCCTCAACTTCTAATTCAAAAAGATTATGATCATAATCAAAATTGCCTTCACTTCTAAATCTGAAGCAAATCAGATTTTCGTTTACTGTCGCAACACTATGAAGGATAATCAGCTTATTTACAATTTTAAAGTCTGGCACTTTCGAATCTTTTGATTTTAGTGTGATCGCCATAAAATTACCGCCATATGGTTCGTGGGACCACGAACCCTAACATCCCGGGCGAAGACCCAACTTTTCCCTTACCCCCACTCTTCAGATACTAACTAAGGCGGGAAGAACACAATGTTGGCAGCAGTTAAAATAGACGTTTGCCTAACGCTGGCTTTTCGATTAATGGTTTGTCATATATAACGAGCAAAAGTTCATTCAATCTATCTTCAAACGTTGATGAATCTCTCATGTCCACCGAAATAAACTGTTGAATAAAGGATGGGATGCTCTCTTGATAATCGCCATCTTTAAGTATTGGAATAAATTTTTGATTGGTCGTTATTTGTTTATATAGTTCAGCATTTAGTATTGAGTACTCAAATCCAACGCCTCCTTGTCTTTTTTCAGCTTTTAGTTTATAGTTTGGAGTAAACACTATAAGAACCTTGTCAGCTTTGGGAATAGCTGATTCCATAAAATGAATCATGTTAGTGCCTGGCTTTAATTCATATCGGTCGAGGATTACTTGAACACCATTATCGAAAAGTCGCTTGGATAAATTTAATATCCAACTTTTATGATCTTCATTGTCCCACGAATAAGAAATAAAGACTATTGGGTTTTCAATTATTTCTGTTGAAACATTTTCATCTTCTGCTTCAGTGACATCTTCATCTTTATTTCCATCAATCCAGCCTCCAGAGTTTGAATTATAGTCTTCCTTATCATCTCCGAACCAGATACTTTTTTTTGAATCATCATCATCTTTTGAGTCCATATCATGGTATCCATCAGAATATGATGTCTCATAATCTTTAGGGTTCCTGTCTTTTGAACCTGACCAATCTCCCCCAAAGCCACCATCATTACTATCCTCTTTTTTTGAGGCTGTAGCTTTCATTTCCTTTGCTACTTCATAAAACCTATCTATTATGGATTTTCTTAAATCTTCTTTGAAACTCATAAGAATATCGTAGAAATAATTTTTCCGACTTGTACTAAGGTCTTTTTGTCGACGATGTTCTATGAACTGAATATAGTCTGGAAAGTACGGGTCAAATTCCCTAATAACACTTATAAATTTTCCACCCGAAAAATAGGAATCTTTCTCATTAAGTGTTTCCAAAAGCCTATTAAATTCTTTAACCCAGTTGAAATTATCCATAGTGCTCAATTAATTGCTGCCAAGGGCCAGAGCTTGCTGCTGCGCTGATATTTTATAATGTCCAGCCCGGAGACGCTGCCGATTGAAAAACTGATGATGAAGTTAACAACTAAAAGCCAAATAGAATTCGGCCAAGCCTGATATTAGCTGATAGTAGTACAACTGCTGATTGTTAATACGTCTGCCAGACTTGCGGCAAAACTTTTGTTAGGTGTAGTGCCTATTTGGGTTTAATCTTCTCAAACATCTTATCAGTTATATTTTTTGCTTTATGTCCATTGGCTTTTAGGATTGCATCGTATAAATCTTGATTTAACTTGGGCATTTCTTTAAATTTATCTAAATGATTGTTTTCAAGGAATGTTTTTAGTTTCGTTAATCCAATTCCTGAATTTAATTTGTTGAGGATAACATCATCATTTTGAATTCCACGGTCAAAATAATATTTCCATCTGTCTGATGATATTTCAGAAAGTTTTTCTTCCGCAATTCTTGCGGCAGCATTCGAAACTCCATATCGATTTCCAATATACACTGCTAAGTATGCTTGGAAACAATCTAAAAGGGCGGGTGAAGGAATAGTAGACCCCAAATCGCCTAATTTTCTGACAACAGCTGGTTCGTTATAGAAATTATTGAATGCGAAATGTGTTTCGATAACAGTCTTCGCTGCCTTCTGAAAGGTAACAGACCTTAAGTTTTCTGGTACGTAGTCAAACCCTTTTACTTTCAACAAAGCATTCTTGACTCCTGATGAAGCAAGAGTATTTCCTGAGGCTGTTACGTCTCTATATGTTGTACCTATATTC
>CALSAT010000149.1:0-8572 GCA_943372905.1 Bacteroides fragilis
TCGTTTGATCCATGAATACCTGCCATTTTCCTCTAGGATTAATGACCAGTGAGCCGCTGCTGCTGCAACAGATGTGTTTATTCTCCAGGTTGATGGTAAGCAGGTAGCTGCCGGGAGGTGCCGCTGACCAGTTGATCCATACCGTGTTATTATCAGGATAGGTGTTTAATAAGTTATTATAATTCGTACTGGTGGTGGTATTCGTTAGTGTCCAGGTATAAAATGTACCCGGTAATACCGGCAATGTATAAGAAGTGGTGGATGTATTACAGGGATTTATATTTCCTGCAATGATGGGGTTTGTCGGGATGATAGGTACTGGTACGGAAACGGTGCATGCACCGCAGGTAGCCTGCAGTTGTCCCTGTGGATTTCCATTGCCCCAAACAACCGTTACGCTGTCGCCAGCCTGGCTTTGGATACTTCCGCCCGTTACTACCCAAGAGGGGTTGGGGCAACCTGTGGCATGATAAGTAGCGGTATCACCAGCGCAAACAGTGCTTACACACTCTATAGTAAAATTACCGGGTTTTATGGTTACTACTTTTGTAATAGTATCTGCACAGCAGGTTTTGATATAAGGGGTATCGGGGCCTCCCGTTCCCCCACCGGCAGATACGGTTGTAAAACTGTAAGCGATCAGCGTAACAGTATAAGTACCTGCGCTGCTGTATAAATGTGTTGGGTTAATGGCCGTACTGTAGTTGTTACTGCCGGATGGAATGTCTCCAAAACTCCATGAATAAGCTACTCCCCCGCCACTGTAAGTAGTGGTATTGGTAAATGATATGGTACTTGGCGCACAAACATTATTGGGTGTAAAAGTGAAATTAGCAACTGGCTTATCCTTTACACTCACGGAAAGACAAGAGGTAAAGACATTACCGGATGGGTCGGTGGCCGTAAGTGTTAATGTAAAAACACCTGTCTGCGGCCAGGAGATATTTACAGTTGAAGAAGTATTATTTGGATTTATCGTTACGGATGTTGGTCCTGTTACTGTCCAGTTATATGTCCATCCCGGCAGCACAATGGAGGATGTATAAGTATAAAGGTTATCAACACAAACTGCAATGGCTTTACATCCTTTGCCTCCGCTTCCACCAGCAGGGTTATGCTCATCGGGTTTTAAACAATCAGGAGAAGTGTATAAAATCTCTACCTGGTTACAGCTTTGCGCATTGAGTTTACTTGTTGTGACCAACAATGTAACGAGCAACAAAACCGGAGCAATTATATAAATGAGTTTTTTCATGATTGTTTGTTTTGGGTGGTTGGCTTTATTTACAATCACATTTTTTGTTATAAGTATAGCAAACGAGTTTGTTGCAGACCGTGCAGTCCATAAATGTGACCACATAGCGGATGCACCACTTCACTTCTGCAGCACAACATTTCACCGTAGGTGGCATACTGATAGTAAAGTTTAACGCCTGGTTGGTAACCATCTGCCCGTTCGGATCCCAGTTCACCGTATGTCCATAAGGAATGGTAGGAGAAACGATACCGGTAGTTGCGGCAATAAAGTTTCCGTAGGTCTTGCTGTCTTTATTACAGATCATACAATCATCACTTTCCGGTTTGTATTCAAAGTACACCAGTTCTGCCTTGATGTTCTTCACTGGTTTGGGAGAAACGGTGATGGTATTGTTCTGAATGATATTACCATTAGCATCCTGTGTGATTTCTCCTTTCGGGTTAACTTCTATTTTCACACTATCGCAGGCTTCGCATTTGCAAGGCAGCACAGGTGTGCAGGTATCTTTCGATGCTTTCCAAAAACTGTTTACTGCATCTGTTATCTCAGCACCAATACAGATGTTAGATAAATTAGGTGCTGCATTGATAGTACCCGTTACGGTAAGCTGGTTACCACTTGCAATGCTGGTTCCTATTGGTGGCGCAAATGACCCCATCGTTGCTCCGGCCGGCACGCTGGAAGTGATGGCTAAGTTGGTAAGTGTAGCCGTTCCCGGGTTTACGTTGCTTAGTGTATAAGAGAATGAATACACTCCTGGCGTGGAAGTACAGACTATTTTTATACTGTCTAACTGTATAATGTATTGTGAAACAAAAAACATGGTTGGTTCGCTGGTACCGTTGTTACTACCCAATGGTTTTCCTTCTCTGTTCAATGCCTGAACGTTCCAGATGAAATCACAGAGATAAGGTGGTTTACACGGGCCTGTCAATAAGCCGGAAACGGTAGTTTGTGTAAGATCTCTCAACTCCTTTTCCACCAATGGCTTATTAGCTTTCATTGCCTGGGTGCCGTTTTGTCCCTGCATCAGTTGCCATACCCTGAGTTTGTAAGTTACCGGTTCTGTTTGCTTCGGTGCCACAGCCGTCCATTGAAATTTTACCTCTCTTTGCACTTCTTCCAGTGTTAGCCGTTTGTTATTTTCGGGCAATACATTTTGAGGTGGTGAAATCTCGTCTGGCTGCGCAGCACTGAAACTCCAGGCTTCACTCATTCCGTTGTTTTTTCCCATCGGTTTTCCCTCCCGGTTCAACGCCTGCACGTTCCAGATAAAATCACAGAGATAGGGGGGCCTGCATGGGCCTGTTAATATGTTGGTGAGGGTGGCCTGTGTTATTTCCTTTACCTCTTTATCGGCGATGGGTGTATTGCTACGCATAGCAGCATTGCCATTTTGTCCCTGCATCAGTTGCCATACCCGCAGGCGGTAGGTTACTGGTTCCCTGGGTTTGGGCACCAATGGTGTCCAGCGGAACTGTAATGGTTTCATCAGATCGGCTAGTGAAAACTTCTTTCCATTGTCCGGTGTGATAAGAGTAGGCGGAGCGTATTCAATATTAGTGTCTTCTACCCGGAAATCTTTACATACTTCGCGGCTGATAGCTACTTTATCAATATTGAAGAACTGAACGCAGAGGGTATAATTTCCGGGTTTAAGCTCATTACAATTTCCCAGTAAGCCAAGCAGGTCGGCCGTAGTAAACACCCGTACATCAAATGGATCTATTCGTTTGGGACTCGCCATTGAATTACCGCAAACTATAGCGCCATTGCTTCGTATCTGCAGCACCATCATTGGTTCCCTTACCTGTGTGCCGGGTACTTTCTGTGCCGTAAGCACCAATGCACCGGGTGTAGATAGCCATCTGTCCACAGTGCCGGGCAAAACATTCTTTACGGTAAAGTTGACGATATTGATCTGATTGATCTGCCCCGCCTGGCTGCTCGCAATAAGGCTTAGAAGCATACCAGTTAGCAGGAGTTTCAGTTTCCTCATAATGAAGTGTTTTGAATGGTAGCAACGAATTCTATATTGCCAATGTAAAAATGAGGAGAAGAATCAGAGCTTTTCGGGGGATTGTATATGTGAAGGGGGGGATTGTATATGTGCCAAGGGGTCGGGTTCCGCTGTTTCGAAGAAATATATCCGTTTAATAATTCCGAATCTGTGATCAGAGCATCTCTCTAAATACTCACCCTTTCCTCTTTATCCATTTCTCAAATCTCGCCAGAAAGTCTTCCTTGCGTCTTGTCGCTACCGGGATTTCTTTCCCGTTTTCCAGCACTACTTCGCCGCCACTGCCTTTTATATATTCTTTGATGTACTTGAGGTTGATGATGTACTTGTCATGAATACGGGTGAAATTGATTTCGGGTAATAACTTTTCGTATTCCCCCAGTTGCCTTGATACTACTATCTTCTTTTCGTCACATAAAAAGAAATGAGTGTAGTTACCGTTGCTTTCGCAATACATCACATCAGCGATCTTTACAAACAGCAGCCCATTAGTAGTCGAAAGCGGTATCTTATCTGGTGTGGCCTGCTTAGTATTTTGCTCCAGCAGCGAAAACAGGTTCTTGTTGATCCTCTTTTCCTCTACCCGTTTTATCGCCTTATTCACTGCACTTACCAGTTTTTCAGTATTGATCGGCTTGGTGATATATCCGGTGGCGTGGTGCTCAAATGCTTCTACTGCGTAATGGCTGTACGCCGTTACAAAGATCACGTCAAAAGAAACCGGCTCCAGTTTTTGCAGCAGGTCAAATCCGTTCATGTGCGGCATTTCTACATCCAGAAAAACAATCTGCGGCTGTAGTTCTTGTATCATCTGCAGGCCATTCTTTGCACAGCTGCTGGTACCCACCACATTTACCTGCCGGCAATGAATCTCGAGCATATTTTGCAAGAGCTTTATGTTCATTTGTTCATCATCAATAATGATGCAGTTGATGTCGGCCATGTTATGGTTTTTTGAGACAAGGCACCCCCGCCATTAGTTTGGAGGCAAGATCTGCTTTGTCTCTATTGGTATTCTCAAAATAATTGCTGTACCCAGGCTTTCGCCCGCTTCGTCTTTCTTATCCACAATCTCCTGCTCTATATGATAAAGTTCGGCCCTTCTTTTGGAAATACTCATACCGCGGCTTTGATACTCAATATGGTGGTGGCTTTTCAGTACTGCCGCTTTTTCCCGGCCAATGCCATTATCATCAATCGTGCAAACAAGAAAATCGTTGATAACCGCTGCCGTAATAGTCAATTGTCCTTTTTTGTTTTCCAGGAACCGGATGCCGTGCCTGATGGCATTTTCCACGTAGGGCTGCAGCAGCATGGCCGGCACAAATATATTTTTTCTATCTGGTATTGAGTTTGCAACGATTCGGTACTCAAATTTTTCGTTGAAGCGCAGCTTCTCCAATTGAAGGTAGTTATCCAGGTATTTTGTTTCTTCTTCCAATGATATTACCACGGCATCAGAATTATCTATGGTACTCCGCATTAACTCAGAAAATTTATCCAGGTAAATGTCCGCCTGCATATAATCTTTTTCGTAAATAAAGCTTTTGATGGAGTTGAGGCAGTTAAAAACAAAGTGGGGATTTATCTGCGCTTTTAATGCCTGCATTTCCAATTCTGTTAATTTTTTTTCCGTAGTTATTTTTTCAATAGCCTTTTGCTGACGTTGCCGGTTTCTTTTTTGCAGCAGGAAAAGGGTGAGTGCAAAGCCGGCCATCGCTAATGTACCCCAGAACCAGCTGCTTTTCCAAAAAGGTGTTTTTATTACAAAATGAACCGAGGCTACCTGCGATGATGGCGTGCCATCTCTTTTAATACTTCGTATCCGGATGGTATAATTATCAGGCGGCTGGTTTTGCAGCGAAAGTGTATTGTTTTGGGCCCTTATCCATTCCTTATTGTTGATGCTATACTCAAATATTGGGTTGAAGCCGGTAAGATCAACTGCTGAGAATTCAATAAGAATATTGTTCATCGAAAATGGCAGCGAATAAGATGCTAAAACAGCTGTATCTGTATTATTTATTGAAACCCTGGTAATAAATGTAGAGATGTCCGCTAACGGGAGGGCAAGGTTAACTGGTAAATAGCTGATACCGCCGGAAGTGGCAGCAAAAACTGTATCATTCTTTATTACGATATCATTTACCTGGTCTCCAATCAGTCCATCAGCAGTACTGAAGTATAAGTTTGTATAGGTGAATTTGTTATCCGTAAAGGTATAACGCAACCGGTTCAGTCCTTTATCAGTGCCTATCCAAACTTCTCCGGGTTTCTGGCTGTATAATACTTTACACACTTTGCCTGGTATGGTGGTTCCAAGGGGTATTCCTGTTACAGGCTTATCATCTTTCAATACCAGGATAGAATCTGAACTGCGACCAATCCATAATAATCCGTCTTTTGTATTTAATATAGAAACGATTCGATAAGTAAGGGCTTTGTTGGTATTCCCGAAATAGTATAAGGAATTCTTTTCTTTCCGGTAAAGACCGTCAATTGAACCGATATAGATTTGATTTCTATTGTCTGCGCCAATAGCTGTTATTCTTTTTATAATGCTGTCTGTAAATTTTCCGTTCCTGATGTTATAGGCAAATAATTGAGCATGTCCGCCAAACAGAAGAATGCTATCATTAAGTTTATAGGCGGCCTTTGTTGATTTGTTCATGCCGCCGAGAAAGGACCGTTTTATGGCGTAGGTTCGTTTATCGATCAGAAAGGATCCGGTTTGTGTGGCTACATAAATATCGTTTTGCAGGTCCAGTATGTTTCGTACCCAGGTATCGGTACTGCTCTCAGGGGTATTCAGGATTATCTTGTTAAGGCTGTATAGCCCGTCATAGATGTACAGTTCGCCATTATTATTTCCTGCAATTATTTTATCGGTTTTCAACACGGCGTTGAAGTTTCTTACCATCTCCTTGTTCTCGGTATAAGAGGAAATCCTCTTTTGCTGGATCTTTATCAGGCCTTCGTCTTTGGTAGATAGCCAGTAGTTACCGTTATGATCTTCCATCACACTCCTGATAATGAACTGACTGAACAGGTTCTTTTTCAGCGAAAGGGTGGAAGCGTCAACGGTATATGTATTGCCGCTAACAGACGTAACGGCCAGGTCGGCTCCTGCACGGCACATTACTTTCAATTTGAATGGATATTGCTGCTCCTGAGAAGATGCAATTTCACCATATTTATTAAATACAAAGCGTTTAATTCCGTTTGCTTGCAATATGTATAATGTGTTGTTGAAATACTCGCACCAGGTAAAGGCTTGTCCGAAATAGACTGACTTTGTTATTTTCCCTTCCTCAAGGTAGCGTAATGAATCACTGCTTATTACGATATATTTATTAGGCTGGTAATCAATCACCATTTCAGGCCGGCCGCTTATCTTTTCACTATACGTCTTTTTCCAGGGTGTTACCTTCCCGTTTTTATAAATAAATATGCTTCGTTCATTATTGCAAAAAACGATGCCTCCGTATTGTAATGGGGTGGAAATGCTCGTATTACCCATCTCTATCTTGTTCAGTTCGGGGTCAGTATCGCTATTTTCAAACCGGTCTTTTTTAGCGTTGTAATAGGCAGGCCTTTTCCTAAAGGCTAATGCCCACAACGTACCGCTACTGTCTATCATAAGTTCTGTTACTTCATTATCAGGCAGGCCTTCTGTGGTGAAGTAGTTTTTAAAGATTCTTCCGTCGTAGCGGCTAAGGCCACTTTCGCCGGCTATCCAGAGGAATCCTTTCTTATCAATTATGGTCCGGTAAATAGAATTGGAAGCCAGTCCTTCCCTCGTGGTATAGCGCAATACCTGTGTGGTTTGTGCCTGTAACCATTGTGTGCTGCAAGAGAATAAGAAAATAATAATATGCCAAAGGCGGTGCTTCATGCATATTAAAAGTATAAAAAGGGAAGCAGATTGTTGGTGTAGTTATTCTTCCAGTCTTTCAGTACAGGCATACTCATGTTTTAAAAAGTCATCATAATGGTCTGCCTTTTTAAACAGGTTTCGGAATGCTTCGGCACCATTTTCTTTCGTCATATCAAGATCATACATGATACAACTAAGCACAATATTCTGTTTAACACAGCTAAGAACCAGTCCGTGTGTGCGGAAGTTTTCTTCCAGCAGAAACTGGTATAGTGGTTTTATTTTAGTAGCGTCAGCAGGCATTTGGCAGAGGTAGGCATCTCCGGCTATAAAAAAATTCTCCGGGTTATAAGTGATTTTTATTTTAGCAGACCCTTCTTTTACACTCCAGTTGTTTACTCCTTCTCTGGCCAGTCGTACATCTTTACCAAGTTCTTTCAATATTTCTTCGATTGTTTTGGCTGCTCCTACAGGCTCCACTTCTTTTTCCGGAACTTCCGGAAGCTTGGCTTCAGTTCCGCAACTTGGACAATATTTTGCTGAATCAATATTTGCGGTAGTAACAAGGTAGCCACAGCTAAAACATCGGGTGGACGCCTGTCCCTTATTGGGTAAATACATCAGCAAGGCTTCCCGTAAATAATTTACCGGCAGGGCAAAACCCAGGTTATCTCCTCCGCGGATAATAAAAGAATTAACGCCGATAATTTCTCCACTCATATTCACTAACGGGCCGCCGCTATTACCGGGGTTAATCGCTGCATCAATTTGTATATACTTTATACCTTCTCTTATTCTGTCCACTTTGGAAATAACTCCCTGTGTGGCAGTGTAATTCAGACCGTAGGGGTGACCAATAGCTACTACCGAATCGCCATCTTTCATCTGGTCGTATTGTCCCAATCTTATTTCCGGCAACTCGATACCCTCAGGTGCCTGCAGGAAGGCCAGATCATGTTTCCGGTCGGTGTACCACACTCTTGATAAGGCTTTATCAAATGCCTTACCGGCAATAGTTACTTCGGCATCCTCTGCCACTACATGTGCATTCGTTACGATAAGGTCAAATTCTTTTACATAAAAACCGGTGCCCGTGCCGCCAGCTGTGGCGATCTGGATAATAGCTTTTTGGTATTGTTCGATTATTTGTTGCGGGTCCATGGGTGAAAAAGTCGTTTTGATGTTATTAGTTTCTTGCCAGATAAAAGTTAATACTGAATAGATAATAACTCTTCAGGATATCGGTTAACTTTTATGTTTTAATTATTCACTTTTATCTATTTTGGCTCCATATTCAAAAACTCCATTTCATTGGTATAGGTCAGGTTGAAGTTGATCAAACTGTCGTATCGCAGGTTCTGAATTTTAAAATCCATATTAGGATATTTATCCTTCCATTTTATTTGTATCTGTTTTA
>CALSAT010000150.1:0-8544 GCA_943372905.1 Bacteroides fragilis
CATTATCTATGTTTCTGCCAACCTGATGTATCTGAATGTGCTGCCAATGAATGAACTGGCGTATGCAGCTAAAGACAGGGTGGCTGTAGCGGCAGCCAATAAGATATTTCCTGACTTTGGTACTATCCTCATTGCTGTACTTATTATGGTATCTACGTTTGGTTGCAATAACGGGCTGATCCTTTCAGGAGCCCGGGTATACTACACCATGGCAAAAGACGGACTGTTCTTTCAAAAGGTAGGAACGCTCAATAAACATTCAGTACCCCAGGCGGCGCTTTGGTTGCAATGTATTGCCGCATCCCTTTGGTCGCTGAGCGGTAAGTACGGTCAGTTACTGGACATGATCTCTTTTGTGGTCGTATTATTTTACATACTCACCATTGCCGGTATTTTTATTCTGCGGAAAAAAAGACCGGATGCCGAGCGGCCCTACAAAGCCTTTGGCTATCCGGTACTGCCGGTATTATATATATTAATGGGATTGGCCTTTTGCATACTGCTGATCATTTACAAACCGGAGTTTACGTGGCCTGGACTGATCATTGTGTTGATGGGTATTCCATTGTATTATTTCGCTGTATCCAGGCAAAAAGCTATTAAACAATAAAATCTTTTACGTTTCTTATCTTAGTCACTTAATAAAAACTAACACATGAGTTTATTCGTAAGAAAACCAATGGATGCTTTAATGAATGAAGCTGCCGAAACAGGGGAACATACGTTAAAGAAAACCCTTGGTGCAAAAGGACTGATCGCATTGGGTATCGGCGCTATCATTGGTGCCGGATTGTTTTCCATTACTGGTATGGCAGCGGCCAATCATGCGGGACCGGCCATTACCATTTCGTTTGTGGTTGCGGGTCTGGGTTGTTTATTTGCCGGGCTTTGCTATGCAGAATTTGCCTCTATGATCCCCGTTGCGGGTAGTGCTTACACGTATTCTTATGCCACCATGGGAGAATTTATGGCTTGGATCATTGGCTGGGACCTTGTATTGGAGTACGCCGTTGGTGCGGCCACGGTTGGTATAAGCTGGAGCCGTTATCTTGTGAAGTTCCTCGATGGTTTTGGCATCACCCTGCCGCCGGAATTAATTGCCGGGCCCTGGGATGGTGGTATCATCAACCTGCCTGCGGTTTTCATCATTGTGCTGATGAGTTTGCTGCTGATAAGGGGTACTAAAGAAAGCGCCTTTGTCAACAGCATTATTGTTGTTGTGAAAATTGCCGTGGTGCTTACGTTCATCATACTGGGATGGAAATACATTAACACCTCTAACTACGATCCATATATTCCGGACAACACGGGCAACTTTGGTGATTTTGGTTTTAGTGGTATCATCCGGGCGGCGGCGATTGTATTCTTTGCCTATATCGGGTTTGATGCCGTGAGTACGGCGGCCCAAGAGGCCAAGAATCCCAAAAAGGATATGCCGATCGGTATATTAGGCTCCCTGCTTATCTGTACTATATTATACATACTTTTTGCGCATGTGATGACGGGCGTTACCAGCTATACCACCTTTGCCGGTAAAGATGGAATTGCACCGGTGGCAGTAGCCATTGATCATATGGGTACGGCAGATGCGGCCGGTGTTATCAAACCGGACTATCCCTGGCTGAACCGGGCTATTGTTGTGGCGATCCTGTTTGGATATGCTTCGGTAATACTGGTGATGCTGATGGGACAAAGCCGTGTGTTCTACAGTATGAGTAAAGATGGTTTGATCCCTAAAATATTCTCCGCCGTAAATCCCAAGACACAGACCCCTGCCAAGAATAACCTGCTGTTCATGTTATTTGTGAGCGCCTTTGCTGCATTTGTGCCGGCAAGAGTGGTGGGCGAAATGACCAGTATCGGTACCTTATTTGCCTTTATCCTGGTATGCGTGGGTGTATGGGTAATGCGTAATAAAATGCCTGACCTGCCCAGGGCCTTTAAAACCCCGATGGTACCGCTGGTTCCTATTCTTGGTATTGCCACCTGTCTCTTCATGATGGTGTTCCTGCCAATGGATACCTGGATCCGCCTGTTGGTGTGGATGCTGATAGGGCTTGATATTTACCTGGTGTATGGTGCCAAGAACAGCCATTTGGGCAATGGTACCGACCAGCGCAAAGGAATGAAAATTGCCCGCTTGACAGGTATAGCCCTGGCTATTTTGTTAGCCGTTGTAGGCATTTTGCACCAATATTCTGTTGGCTGGACAAAAGAGATCACTAACCCGGAAGGAAATATCATTTCTGTGAATGTAGACAGAACCTTACTTTATATTTCCCTCGCATTTGCGGTTGTTCATGCAGCCCTTTATGCCAGTAAACTGGGAAGAAAAGAAGATAAAAGCTAAGTTCCTCCATTGACCTTTTTCAAAAACCGCCCCGCTGAAATGGGGCGGTTTTTCATTTCCACCCATTACCTTAGATTTGCAGCCCGGAGGGAAGCACAGGGTTGACGGGTTGACAAATTACAAGTTTTCCGTCCGGGTATTCCTTGTCAACTATTCAACGCTTAAACTTATCAACTAGAAAGAATGGGAAGAATTTTTGAAGTACGTAAAGCCTCGATGTTTGCCCGCTGGGATAAGATGGCAAAGAACTTTACCCGTATCGGTAAGGAGATCATTATTGCAGTAAAAGCCGGTGGCTCCGATCCTAAAGACAATGCCGCCCTTCGCCGCTGCTTTCAGAATGCCCGCAGTGTGGGTATGCCGAAAGACAGGGTGGAAGCCGCTATAAAAAGGGCACAGGGCAAAGAACTGGTGAACTATGACGAGATACTGTACGAAGGATATGGCCCGCACGGTGTGGCCATCCTGGTGGAAACAGCTACTGATAATCATGTGCGGACCGTGGCCAATGTAAAATCCTGTTTTACAAAAGGACATGGCGCTATGGGCAACAGCGGCAGTGTGGCTTTCCAGTTCAAGAAAATGGGAGTGTTCAAACTGAAACCGGAAGGGCTGAATGCAGAAGATATGGAACTGGAACTGATCGACTTTGGCCTGGAAGAACTCGGTGAAGGCACCGGTGAGAATGGCGAAGACATTTTAGTGGTCCGTTGCGGCTTTACTGACTTTGGCAATATGCAAAAAGCGCTGGAAGATAAAGGCATCACACCTATCAGCGCTGAACTGGAATGGATACCAACCGTAACAGTACCGCTAAACGATGAGCAAGCGGCTGACGTAAGTAAGCTGATCGAAAAATTAGAGCAGGATGATGATGTGCAGAAAGTGTTTCATAATATGGGATGACCGAAGATAATGCCAGAACGGTCTGCGTGAAATAAACCTGAACCACACAGTACATAGAAAACAGAGGATGACACATAGCATGACTATGTTTTCTTCTATGTTGACTTTGTTCTATGTGGTTCAACTTTTTTAAGAGGGTCTTTATACTACTGCGTCAACACTTATATAAGTCTTGCATTGGGAAAACTGCTACTGCTCCATCTCAATTACAAGCTCTCGGCATACCCTGCGAAAACTTTTTTGTTTTCTCCAGTTGCGCCCGGCCCGGTTCACTGGCGTATTGCACATCTATCTGCCTGAGTTGTGTTTCCAGGCTTTGCCATTGGGCTGCCTGTGTGCTGAGGCAGGATATTTTTTCCTGAAGCCGGGTCCGTTCCTGCTCACTTCGTGTTTCTGATAATCTTTTTTGGGCCTGGCAAATACTCACCTGGGTTTCGAGATAGGACTGTTTGGACATGGCTGCATAATCCATCAGCCCTGCCAATGCCTTTTGTGTATTTACATTATCATACACATTTCCCTGCTGGGCCGTGGTAAGTCTTTCTTCCTGAAGGCGTACCTGTTCTTTCCGGAAGTTGATCACCTGCATCTTCTGGCTGCCGCAGTCTCCGGTGGCCCTTGCTTCATCCCTGGCGATCTTGTCTTTTTCTTTTTGAATTCCCGCCAGGGCACTTTCATAAAACACATCTTCCAGCACCCGGAAAGGTGAAGGGTCAAAGCAAACATTGACCTCTTCCAGGTCATTTATTTTAGCGGTGTACCCGCTGCTTTCCATTTCCATTATGATGAACAGGCCTTTATCAGTAAACTGGTACCCGACGCCCATGTTGCCGATGTACTTATTGCTGCTGATGTTTATTTCCGCTGGAAATGTTTTTCCGAATAAAAAATAGACGGGGCTGGAAGGATTATCATATTTATAGGCGTAGGTCTTTATCTTATCACCGCAGTATCCTCTCCGCTCTGTTTTCTTGTACACTGTTACTTCACCGGCAGGTCCTGTCATTCTTACCTGGTGTGTCATGGTATTACCCGTCATCACATGATGTTCGATGTTGCCATTCTTTTTACTGTTTTTGAATGTATAAGCATTGCCTTTCAGCCCCAGTACAAAGAAGAGGAAGTTAGGATCATCCGGTTTTATATCGCATTGCGCAGTTCCTCTCGATGGTGGCAGCATCCCCACATAGCCATCCTTTGTATTCAGGTATAAGCACTGCTCGACGGGGCCTGCACTGCTGAATGTTTTAACTGTAATTCGTTTGTCGAAACATAATTGTTGTCCTGTAGGTGTAATAAGAATGGATGTTGTTTCCCCGGTTACCACCGGTGCATCTAAAATGCTGTTGTAATATACCTGGTGCGGCCAGTCGCCCCAGGCAGTGTCTCTGCGGGGCGGGTCCTGTGCAACGGTGGATACATTCAGCATTAAAAGAGTAATAAGGGAAAACAATACCTGCTTCATAGAATTCATTATTACGGTGATCATTATCAGCAACCAATATTCTCGCAATCAATGCCCTTTACCGGGATAAGAATCATCTTTCGCTTGTCGGGGTCAAAACGCCAGGCTTTTTTTATCAACTTCATATACATATCTGTATTCTCTTTACCCAAGGCGATGATATAATTATTCTCCTGTTCGTTTTGCCGGCAAAAACTGCTGCGTACGGTCCAGCCTTTTTGCACCCCGGTTATTTCCACCACATCCATCACTTTAAATTTACCAGAGGCCGTATCCTCCATAATGCTGAAGAAGACCACATAGGTGGTACCCTTTTTAAACACATCTGAAATGATGCGTTCCGGATCATCCAGCGAATTGGCGATACCTCCTTCCATAAAGGTCCAGCCTTTCAATGCCGCCAGGTCGCGGCTGTCGGTAAACTCTTTACCGATCATGGACTTTTTTGTGCCCGCATATTTACCCGGCTGCGCTGCTGCCACCGCACAGATAAGGAAGCAGCAAAGAAAACTACTGTACAATTTCATACTGGTTAATTTTAGATTGATCGGTACTTCATTTAATCAGTTCTCTTGTATTTGTCTTTCATGAATTCAAAATACATAAAGCCAAAACGCTGGTACCAGTCCGGCAGCCCATATTGCTGTTCGCAAACACTGATGCTTTGCAGGGCCCGTTGCAGCGACCCCATCATATCCGTATATTTTCTGTCGTAAGTGCTTTTGAACTGCGTGAAGGAAGCAACTATCTCTGCTCTTGAACTTTGCCAGGCGGCACCTGTTACGGCATGAATGCCGCTCATATTATCACCAAACGAAATAGCGCTTTCCGTAAAGTTCTTGGTATTGTTATAGATGCAGCGCAGCCGCCCCAACTGCCTGCGGATAAAGTTCAGTTCATTGGTGGCCCTTTCATAACATTCGCCGCAGGCGGCATTGCCACTGCAGGTGGAGGGCATCATAGCAGCGCCGCTGGCTGCAAAGTCAGGGGCGCAGGCGCCCGGTTCAAAATTCTGGACCGCATCCCATTCGTTCCGCCTTTCTTCCAGCCAGTCCATATATTCCTGCAAATCGCTGATGGCATCTTCCACCGGCGTATCATCTCCCATATCGTCATCATCCTGTGCGGTGAGTACGGTGGCTGAGAAGAGGAAAGAGAGTATTAGAATTAGCTTTTTCATCCTGCTGTTTTTTAATTGGTAAATAAGGTTGGTCTATTATGCAGCGCTGTTATTACCGCCTGCTGCTTTTTTGTTTTTTAATTTATAGGCGAGGAAACCGATCACTGCCAGTAATAAGACACCAATGATGACCACAACGGCATTCTTTTTAAACCATCCTCCACCACCACCGCCACCACCGCCGGTTACTGCGCCGCTCTTATCAGCCGGTTTAAACACTGAGGGCATATTCAATTTCATCTCCTCCCCTGTCCATACCAGCAATACATAGTTGGTGGGTTTCTTTTTTGCCACCACCATAATGCCGAAATCACCTTCTGTCTTAAAATCTGATTTCCATAAAGACTTTCCTTTTACCTGGCCGGAGCGATGAAACTTTTTCCAGTTCTCTTTACACAGGTTCACCTGGATGTCGGCATCCGATTCCGCCGAATTCACACTGAAGTAAGTGGGGGCATACATGTTCAGCCCTTTGATAAAATAATACATCGTGTCTTTATCCTGCGAAAGTTTATTGATGCTGATCCTTCCCTTCGCTTTATCAGCGCCGGGTTTTTTATACTCGGTAAAGGTCAGCTCCTTCGGTTGAATATCATCCAGCGTAAAAGGCTGGGCCAGGCAGGGTGTATAAATACCTGCCAGCAACAGGAGGATGAATACAGGTCGGAATAGTTGGCTCATTATTGGTTGGTTTAGGTTTAGTCGCTGTCGGTGTTGTCTTACAATATACCAATTATTATCAAAATAGTACCGGCATCACTCGCTGATCAGGTGCCCCAGCAGGTGCCCGTTCACAAAATAAGAGGTGCCGCTGCTGGAGAATGAATGAAACAGTCTTAACACGGTGCCGGCCGGTAAATACACATTCATGGAATAACTCTCCACCATTTTAAAATAGGTGGTGCTGGCAGCATCCAGTACTTTGGAATTCACCAATAGCATAGGCGTGAACCCGCATTGAAAACTAAAATATAGCCGTGGTGGTGAGGCCGGGGCGCTGGCAAAGGTGGTTTCACCCGACAGAAAGAAATCTAAATGATACAATCCTGCCCGGCTGATCGTTATTTCATCAGTGGCCACCGTTACCTCCGACGGACTCAGGTTGTAATGCGTGCTGGAAAATCTGGCATTGCCAGTAGGCGCAGCAGCATTTGTACTAATACCAAATGCGAAGCGGACATTATTACTATAGGCGGCATCTTCCCAGGTGGGGTCTGCAGCGCCGTTTGATGTAAGTACCTGCCGTGAAGTGCCGGGATTATCATTTATCAATATTCTGCCGGTAGTATTAATATCTCCTGTTACATCTAAGGGATAATCCGGGCTTATATCCCGGATGCCCACATATCCCTGCCCTCCGATGGTAAGAACAGTCATGCTGTCTGATGCTATTCTCAACGATTTGTGGAGACTGAAATTACTTGTTGCGGTAGCGGTCATCGTCATGCCGCCTGACAGCGTGGCATGCCTGAACTGTATAACACCTGAATTGGTAAACCCTGAATCAACCAGCCGGATACCGGGGGCAAAAAGAGAATTATGATTTATTTGGAGTTTAGCAGCTGGTAATAGGGTTCCTATACCTACATTGCCCCCTACGGGTTGCAATGATAATGGGTCGGGAGTTGTGCCATCGAATCCTGCCTGCACCCAACCAGAAAAAGGGGAAGAACCCATCTTGCCAAAATCTATACCTTCATTTGCTGAAACACCTATTCTGAAAATACCTGCAGAAGCAGTACCAGGAACAGCAGGAGTATTGGCATTGGCAATTATATTGAGTTTTGTAACGGGTGCAGTTGTTCCTATTCCTACATTTTGCGCTGCTGCCAGTACCGGAAAGAAAAGACACAACCCTATACCTATATTTTTCATACCATTTATTTGGTATAAAAATCCGGATAAAAGAGATGCCAGTCAATTACACAATCGGGTAAGGGAGCGATTGAATATCAAGACATTTATGTTACAATTTGTATTGCTGGCAGCACAATTACCTAAACACTAACAGTGGCGCAGGGGACCTCAACTGATAGCTGGCGCTTTATATCCCTATAAAGACCACTGAATTCTGATTTTCCAGAGCCGTGAAATATAGAACTACAAGTGGCCTTACATAATTACTAAATAAAGAGGCTTTATCCTCTGCTCCTATTTCTTCTAATTCCTTTTTAACTTCTGCTGATAAGTTGTCATACATTGCTGAGAACCCGTCAAATGTTTCAATCTTGTTACTCTTTATCCATTTTGTTATCTCTGCTACTTCTGAACTAGGGAGGAAGCCCCCGACTTCTCCAACGCTTACTCTCTGTTCGGCCCGTTTGCCAAAAAGCATTTTGTACGGTATAGCATCTCTGTTGATATAAGGGACGGTAGAGTTCATAAAAATGAGTGCCAGGTCCTCAGTCATTTTATACAAGTTAACTTTTGTGTCCGCTGTTCTGGCTATCTGGCTTTCTAAGTCTTTTATGTCGCTTAATTTTTCTGCTTTACCAAGCCGGTAAAGGTTAATTGATATTCCCATTGTCCTTTGTTGTTGTTTGTTATATATTGAATTGTTCCCGGTATGATAAGTGCCGGGGGTTACTTGTATGTACTCCTGGCTATTGGGTAGCCCTGCTAATAAAAATGGTACTAAAAGTA
>CALSAT010000151.1:0-8490 GCA_943372905.1 Bacteroides fragilis
GCATATGATAATTATGCTTATGATGCTTTTAAAGTAGAGGCATTGCATTATATACCACGGCCGGTTACCGCTCATGGTGTCAGAGAATTGGTGGAACGGATGAAAAGAGCAGGATTTGTCAGGGACTTTACACATGATTTAATAGGTGAAACAACCAACCTGGACCTGCCGCCCGGCATGTTTCCCAAAAGGATCTATGTGAATACACAAAAACAAATACTGATTTTACAGCTGGAGGAAATAGTGTACATAGAAGCAGAAGGGTCTTACACCAACTTTCATTTATCCGATGGCAGGGTGATCATCAGTGGTAAAAATTTGAAGAATTACTCAGATACGGTTGAGCGGCATCCTGATTTTGTTAAAATTCACCGGAGTTACATTATAAACCAGGAATATTTAGAATTCATCAATAAAAGGAAATTTGAGATGACCTTTTTATTTAAGAATAAAAAGGAGATAAAAGTGGCAACATTTAGAAAGGGTGAATGGATGAATAGGTTTATGTGACAGGGTGTAGATCCATAAGTGATAAATACATCAGCCGGTCAATAGATGAGAAACTGGTTTATAAAGTATTTAATTGCTTCAAAAAACTCCGGGCAAAAGAGCTGATCAGTGAAGAGTCTCCTGCACGTTATTTCTTTTTTCGCTTTTCTTTTTTTTACGAAAGAGCAGGTAGAAAGAATTGTAAATACTTTGAATGACGGTAGTACAGAATATTCGGATATCAAGCCAGACACTGGCTTTGCGTACATACATGGCATCCCAATAATACCGGAGGATAATGCTTTCATAATCTGTGACAGGCCCGTGAAAGCCATTTACCTGCGCCCAGCCGGTAATGCCGGGTCGCAACAAGTGTCGAAACGAATAAGAGGATATGACAAAGGAAAAACGGATACAATCAGCTACCATGTGCGGCCGGGGGCCGATCAAACTCATTTGACCGATCAACACATTAAAAAGCTGTGGTAGCTCGTCAATGTTGGTATGGCGAAGAAAGCGACCCACTTTTGTAATGCGTTCATCGTTCAATTCTGCCGGCATTTCGTCTGCTTCGTCATTCAGCAACATAGTCCGGAATTTATAGCAGGTAAAGGGCACTCCATTGCGGCCAATTCTTTTTTGTCGGAAAAACACTGGCCCCCTTGAGTTCAGCTTTATTAATATTGCTGTAAGTGGCGTAAGCCAGCTTAAGACAAAAATGATTGTAAGAAAGGAAAAGAGAATATCAAACCCCCGTTTGGCTATTAAAAAATTCTTTCTGCTGGCAACGAAGCTCCTTACAATCCCGTTTTGTGGGCTGATCTGCCACTTTGCAGGGAGTGATTGAATAGAAGTATTTTTCGGGACGGGCTTCAAAATTGCAGTTGTTATTAAATAGTCATTTAAATTTATATCGGAATTACCAAAATAAAGGTTGCCATCTTGCATGAAACACAGCAATTTAAATAGTTGGGTGGCGGTGCCGGGAAATGAGGGATCATCCATAATTTCTCCTGAAGACGCTGTACTTAGAACGCTGGCATACTTTGATATCTTTCATTACCCTCTTACCAAAGCTGAAATAGTAGCTTTTAGCAGCATCCCGTTAAGTGCAGAAATCTTAGAAAGCTCATTGAACGGGTTGGTCAGCCGCCAGGTCATTTATCCTTACAATGAATTTTACTCCCTGCATAATAACCCGCTTCTTATACACCGTCGGATACAAGGCAATGAAAGGGCCACCCATCTGCTTCAAAAGGCGCAGCGAATAGGCCGGTTTCTCTACCAGTTTCCGTTTGTAAAAGCTATTGGGGTTTCTGGTTCCCTTTCAAAGAACTTTGCTGATCAGAAGGCAGATATAGATTTCTTTATCATTACCAGTCCCGATCGTTTGTGGATAGCCAGAACTATAATGCACCTGTACAAAAAGCTGACTTTTCTCACGGGCCGTCAGCATTATTACTGCATGAATTATTATATCAATGAAAAGGCGTTTGAACTGGAAGAGAGGAATATATTTACCGCCATTGAAATAAAAACATTAGTGCCTGTATGTGGTGAAAAAGAGATGCAGGCTTTCTTTGTGGCTAACCAATGGACCGATGAATGGTTGCCCGCCTGCATCCATAAGACACAGCAATCAAAGGAGCCTGGTCGTTCGTGGATGAAACGATTAGGGGAATGGCTCTTCGGGGGTACTAAAAGCCGCCGCCTGGATGATTATCTGCTGGCCACTACTGCCAGGCGATGGGAAAAAAAGGAAGCCCGTGGTATGAAGAATACCAAAGGGGTGCGTATGGGCCTTATAACCAACAAAGATTTTGCAAAATCAAATCCCGGTGACTTTCAGGAAAAGGTACTGAGTATGTATCAGCAGCGGGTGGAGAACCTATTAGAAAAATATAACCCGGCATCATTGGTCACTTCTTCTGCAAAGTGATAATGTAGTAATCGCCGATTACCCTCCACGGCCATCTTGCCTTCCATTTGTTTTCTTTATTTACCAGGAACCTATATAGTGATGGATGCTTCACCGCAAAGTTTTCAATATAAGACGGCGGAACAAGGGTGCATAACCCTTCGAGGCTTTTTATGGTAAATGAAATATTGAGCCGTTTTCGTACAAATGAAGGATTATAATACCAGCAGCGGAAATATTCCCCTTCGATATGTGCCCTGGCACCTTTGCGGCCGGCAAAGCGGCGAAGAGCTGTTTTGAATTTTCCCCTGAACAGCAGCAGGAATTCCCACAAACAAAATTTGGGAAGGATGACGAGTGTAACAAAGCCACCGGGTTTCAGCAGATGTTGAAATGAGTCCAATACCTTTTCCAGCCTGCCGGTACAATTTAGCCCGGCAAAGTTGGAAAAGATATAATCGTAAGGGCCCTGTTGTTGCAGGGTTTCCAGCTCGGTAAAAGAACACAATTCGTGGCTGATCTTATTTTCCAATTCCTGTTCTTTTACTTTATGATATAAGATGGCCTGCATTCCGGCTGATATATCTGTAGCATGCACGGTGTGGCCCTGGCGGGCAAAATAGATAGCATCCTCACCGGTACCTGCATTCATTTCCAAAATCTTTGATTGCGGGGTTAAAAACCTTTCTGTATGCTCCCGTACTCTTTTCCTTTTGTATTGAATAACAGTATCCCCTGTATACAATTCATCAAACACAGGCGCCTGCCTGGTAAATGCGTCTGCTGCCGGTTGTTCTTCCGCAGTAGGGGGCTGGCTCAACGGGCGGGAATTTCCAGTTGCTGTAATTTTTGTTTTGCTATCCATGCCGTGGGGGAGTAGTATAACAATGATACTGCTTTTTTCATTTTGGTGAAACGCAAAGAGGTTGGGCGGCGTACCAGGGTTTTGATAGCTTCCAGCGCCAGGTGCTTCCGGTAGCTTTTATGTACATAGCGGTGCAGTTGTTTATAAAAGGCAGGCGCATAGGTATTGCTAAACATAAGTGCTAGTTCGTCTGAATCGGTCCAGTTGGATTTATCGTTGAGTTGAGTTTTTACTTTTTCATAGAACTCGGTGCCAGGCAACGGATAAGAAACAGAAATGCCAATTTCGTAAGGCAACAGGGTATTAATCATATCAATGGTACAGATAATATCCTCTTTGGTCTCCCCGGGATAACCAAACTGTATGAAAAATGAAGGGTGAATATTGTTCTTTTTCAATAAGCGGGTGGCTTCAAATATCTGTTCCACCCGTGTTCCCTTATCCATGGCATCCAGTATTTTTTGCGATCCACTTTCAGCACCCATCCAGATATTTTCACAACCGGCCCTGGCCAGGTCGAAAATATAGTCCTGCTGCAACAATAGGTCGGCACGGGCTTGTATCTTAAAGCGAAATATGATACTTTCTTTTTCCAGCAGGTTGGCAAACTCGTGTACCCATCCCGGCTTTAGCCCAAAGATGTCATCACAAAACCAGATATGATCAAATGCAAATTTTTCCTGCAGCAGTTTTAGCTCTGCCACCACATTTTGGGGAGAACGGGAGTTGTACCGGTTGCCATAAATGGGTTTAGCGCACCAGTTGCATTTGAAAGGGCAGCCCCTGGTAGTAGCCATATTCATAGAAAAATAGCCCTTGCTTTTCATCCATATCTTGCGATAGAGCGTCATATCAATAATATCCCAAGCAGGGAAAGGCAGTTCATCCAGTTCTTTCATTACGCTGCGCCGCATGGTTTTTATCAATGCACCTTTTTGTACAAATGCCAGGCCGGGTATGGAAAGAAAATCAGTCTCTTTGTTATTGATGGCCTGTACCAGTTCCACCAGGGTTTGTTCGGCTTCACCAAGGATAACAAAGTCAGCCCCTTCCTGCAAGTATTTTTCAAAGTGATCGGTGGCATCTGAGCTGGAAACAATAACGGTGCAGCCGGATTGTTTGGCAAATTTCATCATTTCGAAAGCTGCCTCCCGCATATTGGTCAGACACATCTTGGTGAGGTAGTTGAACCCGTCGTCATATATCACGAAATATTCCGGGTGCTGTTTATGCAAGGGCAGTATCACTTCCTCCGGTCCGTAAGCAAACATGGTATCCAGCAGTGATACTTCGTGTCCGTTTTGTCTCATTAACGCTGCGGCATACAGGGTACCAATGGGGGCATAAGGCTGCCCTGTGGCCCATTGCTTCGGATCGAACCGCATGAAATAAGAGTGAGAGAATAGAATTTTACTCATAGGCCGAGGCGTTCAGGTTATGTTGGTTTTTGGGGAAAGGTTCAGGTAACACACGCATTTAATACAAGTTACATCCTTTTCTATATCGAGTTCTTTACGGAATCGGATGCTTTTATCACTATTTAATATTTCTTCCAATGACTGTTGCCTTATATTTCCCATGGGCAAATGAAAAAAACAAGGGCGAACAGCACCATCCGCCTCCACCACCGTGGAAACCCAGGGCGCATTGCATTTTTTATACGGGAAAGGGTTTTGGCCGTAAAAAGCAGCATAATAGCTATGGATCCTGGCAAGCTTATCCGGGGTTTCAGCAATGAATCCTGTTTCAAAATCTTTTTTATGTTTTACAATAATTGTACCCAGTATGCCTTTTAATTCTTCTACTTCTTCTTCTGTGGGTAAGATTTCGTGCTGCCGCTGATCGCTCCACAACACTTCCCGGTTGAAGGCATGGCTGCTTACATCTGCTGGTAAAAAACTGATTTGGTTCAAACCCATTCTTTTTGCTGCTTCAATGATGGCAGGCCATTGCCAGAAATTGAGCCGGTGAATGACCGTGCGGCCTGTAATGCGGAAGGCAGGATTCAGTTCTTTGATCGCCTGTATCCCTTCTGCTGTTTTATTAAAAGCATCGGGTATGTTGCGGATGGCATTATGAGTGGCTTCATCGCCATCGAGGGAGATAATTACATCGTTCACCTGCTTTACTATGTTCCCGGCATTCTTTTTCAGCGTAAGCCCGGTGGAAAGCAGGGAAACTTTTATATCCCGGCTTTTCAGTATTTCGCAAAAGCGGAAGAAGTGAGGATTGAGGAGGGCTTCGCCACCGGACATTAATACTTGTTGTGTGCCCAATTTTTCCAATGATGCCAGTAGGCCGGTAATGTCTTCTTCTGTCAGTTGTTTCAGATTTTGATTGTCTTTCCATATATCACACATGACACAGCGGCAATTGCAGGCACTGTGTGGCATCAATATCACTATTGGCAGGGCACTGATCCGATGCGTTTGCAACGTTCTGTATCTTTTATAGGTATGGTATAATGATTGGGTCATACTCGTTTTGTAACTGCGGCCCGTTTAATGCAGATCCATGGAAAGGGGTTTTTAGTCGTTGAAAAAAAATGTTGCAGGGAAGCAGGGTTATGTAACAATTGATAATCGAATTCTTCAAGGGCTTGCCAGGAATGATGAAAATAATGAGTTGCCATATCCGGCATGCCCATGCTATTGTAATAGTCAGCCGTCCTTTTTTTTGCTGCCGCAACATCGCTTTGTTTGTACAATGGAGTGTCAAGAATATGTATTTCACCACCGGCTTTTAGCAGGGATGATCCTGCAGTAATGATCTCCTGTAAAGAAGGGAAATACTGGAGACTGGCGGCAAAGACAATACAATCAAAGCTGTTTTTATCGAAAAGATCGTTTCGTATATCTCCATATATAAAGTGAAGCTGAGGTATACCGGCAAATACTTTCGCTCCCTGCTGTAGTTCGGTATAATTAATGTCGGAGCCTGTTACTTCGCTACCGGGAATACCAGCCAACAACTTTGCCAGCCAACCATTACCACAACCCACTTCCAATATATGCAAGGGTTGTTTTTTTTTCAATAACCATTGTATTAGTTTGCCAGCTGATTTTTTCCGTAACTGCCATTCTTTATAATACGGATGAGTGACAGAAATTTCTGGTAAGTGTATCAACTCTGCATCAGAATACATTCTTTGCTCTTTGCTGCGCAGTTGGAAATAGATTTCTTCAAACCCGCCAGGGGCCGTATTTTTATAAGTGCTATTCAAATTTTGTTTCCAGAGTATAAATAAAGTTTTTTTCCAGCAGATTTTTCGCCGTGAGCTGATGCTTTAATATAAAGCCATTCATTTCTGCCATATTTTCAATCATTTGCAGATCGCAGCCATCACAAAGTACTATCATGACCAGTGTATCTTTGTGAATAAATTTTTTTAGTTGACTAAACAGGTTTGAAAAGAATTCCCCCTTTTCCCCGCAATACCATGCATGATCAGTTATGGTTACAGGATTCTTCTTATAATACGGGGGATTAATAGCAATTATATCAAAACTATTGTCTGGGATAGCAGCGAACAGGTCCGATTTTATTATCTCAATCGTTGTGTTATTCCGGCGACTATTTTTATACAGGAAGTCAATTGCCACAGGGTTTATGTCGGTGGCTGTAGCTATTGCGCCTTTTTTTGCCGCAGCTATAGAGATGAGACCACTGCCGGCACCAAGCTCCAACAGCTTTTTACCCGAAAGTGTGTTTTTCATTACCTGCTTCAGCAACAATTGTGTACTGAAGAAGAAACCCGGATGGAAGACTTGTGATGGGATTTCCATCGTTATGCCTTTATGCCTGTATATCCTTGTTTTAGAGAGGTATTTTACCAGCAAAGGTTTGTAAGTCCTGGCAACGATATGTTTAATAAGTGTTTTCAAAATTGGTATTAAAAACCTTCAATTTCAGGTTGCCGGTATTTCCATAGCATTTGCAACGCTTTTAACTCATACGGTTTGCTATATATGCCTGTTCTGTACCGAACGGATGAAATGGTTCTGATGATTTTTCTTTTTAAGCTTGACAACCGGAAGTCAGACACTGTAGGGTAGTAACTATTCAGTACTGTTTCAAAATCTCTTATTTTATTTATCATTTCTGGTGTAAGCCAGGGAGTCAAAGGATTTTTTCTGAGATCAAAATTTTCCCATTGCGGGTTGATCCATTCTTCGAGTTTTTCAGGGAAATGAAAACCGGATTTTATAACCTTGTTGTACATGTCGCTGCCTTCTGTGGGCACCGGGCTATACACATAAATGATGATCTCCGTTTTTGGATTAATCGTTTTTATTTCTTTAATGAATTTAATATCAAGGTCTATCTGTTTCATCGCCTGTTCCTGGGTGTCGGCCGGGGTGCCAAGTACAAATGAGTATTCAGGTATGATATCAAACTTCGCCATACGGGCTGCAAACTTCCGGATGCCATCCGCTGTTTGAGTACCCCCTTTATCCATCTTCTTTAAAATTTCATCATTACCGGACTCAGCGCCAAAAAAGATCATTTTGCAACCACTTTCCCTCATCAGGGCAAGAGACTGATCGGAGTATTTATCGATGGTATCGATCCGCCCTTCGCCCCACCAAACCATTTTTTCAGGTTTTATTAAGGAAGCAAAATCAACTACCCTTTTCTCGGATACAAAGAAATTATTATCATGAAATTCTATAGCCGATCCTCCATACTTATCCTTTAAATATTTGATATCCTTATATATCAACTCTGCCGACTTGCCCCGCCAGCGGGCATTGTAAATAGGAACGACTGCACAGAAAGAACATTTAAACGGGCAGCCCATACTTGAATGATATGCAATGGTCTTAGATCCAAGATATGTCTTGCCAAGGTATCGGCTGATTGAATAAAACTTATTTAGTGTATCATAGGGAAGCAACGGTAGTTCATCAGGATCATAGAGTTCGTCTTTAGGGGTCTTGATGATTTGCTCACCTGATCTATAAATAAGATTATGTATAAGCTCGTATGGCTTTCCGTTTTCCAGTGCATCAAGCAGGGCAGGAAAACATTTTTCTCCCGGTCCATTAACCACAAAATCAACATAGCCCGAGGTAAGCACTGTTTTTGAGTGATTTGCAGGAAAATAACCGCCCCAAATAATAGTAATGGCGGGAAATTGTTCCCGTATTTTTTTGCAAATTGGTATGGCCTGTTTTAATTGCGGCCCTGGCATAGACGTAACACCGATATACTTTAT
>CALSAT010000152.1:0-8430 GCA_943372905.1 Bacteroides fragilis
ATGCCCAGGTCATTAAGTCATTAATATACATGAGCAGCCTGCAAACCGAAAACCGGGAAGACAATGAGGTGTTTTCTGTTGCAGAGGTAGAAAAAGAGATCAGCCAGAGCAAGGAACCTGTGACCTCCATTTTAAAAAGCCTGCTGGCAGATATGTACTGGAATTATTACCAGCAGCACCGCTGGAAATTATATGACCGTACCAAAACTGAGAAATTCAGTAAAACGGATATAGCCACCTGGGATGCCGAAGATTTTCATAAAAAAATTGGTGACCTGTATCAGCAATCGCTGAAAGAAGAAAAACTGTTGCAGCAAACCCGCCTGGAACCTTTTGACGCCATCATCATCAAGGGCAATATGAGGCACCTGCGTCCTACCCTGTATGATCTGCTGGCACACCGTGCCCTGAACTATTTTGAAAATGACGAACGGGATATTAAGAAACCTGCCTATGCCTTTGAAATAAACCAGGCCAGTGCCTTTGATCCCGCTGCCGATTTTATTACCCGGAAGTTTACGACCAAAGATTCACTTTCGTTACAACACAAAGCGCTGCTCATCTATCAAAAGCTGATCGCCTTTCACCTGAAAGATGCAAAACCTGATGCACTCATCGATGCTGATCTGCAACGGATAGAATTTGTAAAACAGAAATCCACTCATTCATCCAAAGATGAGTTATACATTAACGCCCTTACACATATTGCCAATCAATATGGCAATTTGCCGGCTGCTGCGCAGGCCTGGTATCTTATAGCGGCCGATCATGAACAAAAAGCAAGTACCTATAAACCGCTCGGTGATACTGCTTACCGCTACAGCCGTATCAAAGCCAAAGAAATTGCTGAGAAATTGCTGCTTCAAAAAGATTCTTCCGAAGGGAAGATGAATGCTTACAATTTGCTGAACACTATCGGCAGCAGATCTCTCCGGTTTTCCGTTGAAAAAGTGAATGTTCCGGATCAGCACTTCCGGTCTTTGGTGCAATACCGTAATATCGGCACTATCTATCTCCGCCTGATCAAAGCAACTGAGACATTGAAAAAAGCATTGGAGAATCAATACAACCAGGAATACTGGCCTGCCCTTATTGCAGCCAAGCCAATGAAAAACTGGCAGCAGGCATTACCCCCCACGAATGACCTGCAGGAACATAGCACCGAAATAAAAATTGAGGGTTTACCACCCGGGGAATATATACTGACTGCTTCCAACGAAAGGGATTTTGCCGGTGACAAAACAGTGATCGGTGCCCGCTACTTTTATGTATCTGCGATCAGTTATGCCAATAATGGCAATGACTTTTTTGTACTGAACCGTGATAATGGTAACCCGCTTGCCAAAGCTTCCGTGCAGGTATGGGAGCAGAAGTATGATTATAAAATATCCCGTTACACAAAAGAAAAAGGGAAACTGTACACCACTGATGCTAATGGCTTCTTTAAAATGGATCAGCCAAAAAGGGATAATAATAATTACGGCAACTATTCTTACCTGCTGGATATCACCCACAACGAAGACCATCTTTTCATGAATGATTTGATGTATGATTACTATTATTACAATGCCGCAGAAAGTGATTCTAAGACCATTACTTCGGTCCATCTTTTTACTGACAGGAGTATTTACCGTCCCGGACAAACCGTTTACTTTAAAGGTATTGTGCTTAGCAGGAACCAAAAAGAAAAGAAAGGTGGTGTGCAAAACAATTATTCCACCACTATCTACCTGCGGGATGCGAACTATAAAGACGTGGATACCATCAAAGTAAAGACCAATGAGTATGGTTCTTTCAACGGTAAATTTCAGTTACCACAATCCGGCCTGAATGGACAGTTCTCCATACATACCAAAACAGACAACGGCAATGCAGGTTTTAAGGTAGAGGAATACAAACGGCCCAAATTCTATGTGGACTATGAACCCATTAAAGGCACCTATAAAGTAAATGACAAGATCAAAGTAACCGGTATTGCTAAAGCCTATGCGGGCAACAATATTGATGGCGCCAATGTGAAATATCGCATCGTTCGCCAGCCCCGGTTCTTATACTCCTGGATGTTCTGGCGTTGGTGGCAGCCGCCCGCAGAAGAAATGGAAATTGCCAATGGCGAAGTAAAAACAGATAAGGATGGAAAATTTGTAGTAGAGTTCACCGCCATTCCTGACCTGAAGATCGAAAAGAAATTTGAACCGGTATTTGATTATACCGTGTATGCGGATGTAACAGATATCAATGGCGAAACCAGGAGCGGGGAGAAATCAGTGTCGGTGAGTTATAAATCACTGATGCTGGTAAGCGATATTCCTTCATCACTTGCTGCTGACAGTTTAAAGAAACTGGATATCCGCACCCAAAACATGAATGGGGAATATGAACCTGCCATTGTGAAAGTGACCATCACAAAACTACAGGAAGAAAAAAGGCTGATCCGTGACCGCTACTGGGAACGTCCCGACCAATTCGTCATGACTAAAGAAGAGTACATCAAAAACTTCCCGTATGATGAATATGACAATGAAGCAGATTATAAAAGCTGGGCAAAAGGGCAAGAAGTTTTCAGCAAAGCTGATTCGGCTGTAGAAAACGGAGACTGGAAGGTGGAAAATGGAAAATACACTCCCGGTTTCTATATCATTGAAATGGAAACAAAGGATAAGACCGGCGAAATAGTAAAAGACATTAAATACATAGAACTCTTTGATGAGAAAAGCAACCAGCTAAACCGGCCGGAGTACCTGTGGAGTGGCAACAGTAAGACGACAGTAGAGCCTGGACAAACAGCTACAATAGAATGGGGCACTGCAGCAGACAACCTCTTTGTAGTACACCAGCTTGATAAAACACAGGACCGGGCTAGCTCAGCTGTCAGTTACTCTTTTATCAAACTGAATGATCAAAAGCAAACTTTCACTTTCCCTGCTGCTGAAGCAGACCGCGGTGGTTATGGTGCAGGCTGGATGTTCATCAAACATAATCGCTTTTATCAATTGAATCATACGATCAGCATTCCCTGGACCAACAAAGCCCTGACGGTAGAATACGCCACCTTCAGGGATAAAACATTACCCGGTAGTGAGGAGAAGTGGAAGCTGAAAATAAGCGGCTATAAAAATGAACTGGTAGCCGCAGAAATGCTGGCGAGTATGTATGATGCCTCGCTGGACCAGTTTGTACCCCATGGCTGGAGCCAGCCGTATATCTGGCCTTCTTATTACAACGGAAGAAGTTGGAATAGCGTACAAAATTTCACCCGGATCGAATCTGTACAACGATACATCAATGAACAGGAAGGGAAATATGTGAACAAGCAATACGACTATCTTTTTAACGAAGGTGGAGGATATTATGGTGATTACTACTCTACAAGAGGTAATCCCAGAATGATGCGTATGTATAAGTCTGATACAGCACCGGAAATGATGGCAGGGGCACCGGGGGCTGAAGATAAAGTTCTTGTCCTTGGATACGCTTCAACTGCTCCAGTAGAAGAAAAAAGAAAAAAAGGTGAGAAAGACGGCGATGGTGTAAATGATCAATCAGATGCGGGAAAATCTGGTCAGCCATCCGGAGATGTCAAGATCCGCAAAAACTTTAATGAAACGGCTTTCTTCTTCCCTGACCTGAGGACAGACAGCACCGGCGCTATAGAGTTTTCATTTACTATGCCAGAAGCTTTGACCAAATGGAAATTCATGGCCCTGGCACATACCAAAGACGCCGCCTTTGGCAGCAGCACCAAAGAGATCGTTACACAAAAAGAACTGATGGTGCAGCCCAATGCCCCCCGCTTTCTGCGGGAAGGTGATAAAATGGAATTCAGTTCCAAGATCGTCAACCTGACCAGTAAAGAGCTCACCGGCACAGCCGAGTTCCAACTTTTTGATGCCGAAACAAATGAACGAATAGATGGCCGTTTCAAGAATGTAGTGCCTAATCAATATTTTACTGTAGCGGCCGGCCAAAGTGAAGCCGTGAAGTTCCCGATAGAAGTACCGTATCAATTCAATAAAGCACTGCTATGGAGAATAGTGGCTAAAGCCGGCAACTATAGTGATGGTGAAGAAAATGCCATGCCTGTGTTGACCAACCGGATGCTGGTGACAGAAACTATGCCTTTGCCCATGCGGGGTACCGGAACTAAAAATTTCACCTTTACAAAACTTGTAAACTCAGGAACATCTGAAACGCTTCAACATCATGCTTTAACATTAGAATACACCAGCAACCCGGCCTGGTATGCCGTACAGGCATTGCCTTACCTGATGGAATATCCTTATGAATGTGCCGAGCAAACCTGGAACCGGTATTATGCTAATTCACTGGCCACTTTTATTTCCAATTCATCACCCCGTATCAAACAGGTATTTGAAACATGGAAAATAAAAGATACTGCTGCGCTGATGAGCAACCTGCAAAAAAACCAGGAACTGAAGGCCGTATTGCTGGAGGAAACACCCTGGGTATTGCAGGCAAAGAATGAAGCAGAACAAAAAAGAAACATTGCGTTGCTGTTTGATATGATCAAAATGAGTGAACAACTGAACAGCGCTTATGATAAGCTGAAACAGATGCAAAGCAGCAATGGTGGGTTTGTCTGGTTCACCGGAGGGCCTGATGACCGGTATATCACTCAATATATCGTTACAGGTATTGGACACCTGAAAAAACTGAACGGAATAGCCAAAGGACAGGAGGCCAAACTGAAAGCGATCTTATCAACCGCCATTCCTTACCTCGACAGGAAGATCAAAGAAGATTATGACTATCTTATAAAATACAAGACCAACCTGAAGCAACAGAATATTGGATATACGCAAATACAGTATTTGTACATGCGCAGCTTCTTCCCGGAATATAAGATCGAGGCGGCTTCGCAAACAGCTTACAATTACTATTATAAGCAGGCGCAGCAATATTGGGTAAAACAAAGCAAATACATGCAGGGCATGATGGCACTGGCTTTGCACCGTACCAAAGATGCCATAACACCGGCAGCCATTCTGAAATCGCTGAAAGAAACATCCATTACCAACGAAGAGCTGGGTATGTACTGGAAAGACCAAACGGCCGGCTGGTTCTGGTACCAGGCCCCTATCGAAACACAAGCCCTGCTCATCGAAGCCTTCCAGGAAGTGGGCAAAGACACCAAAACCGTAGATGACCTGCGCACCTGGTTATTGAAAAACAAACAAACTAATAATTGGAAAACCACCAAAGCTACTGCCGAAGCCTGTTATGCATTGCTCCTGCAGGGAACTGAATGGCTTAGCAATGAACCAGTGGTTGAAATTAAATTAGGCAGTACAACGATCAGGTCAACTGATGCGGGACAAGAGGCCGGTACCGGTTACTTTAAAAAGTCAATTGAAGGAAACAAGGTGATGCCACAAATGGGAAATATCTCCGTAACAGTAAGCAACCCAGTCAACCAATCAACTAATAAACCAATTACCTCAGCCTCCTGGGGCGGTGTGTACTGGCAGTATTTTGAAGACCTCGATAAAATAACCACTGCTTCTACTCCGCTGAAACTGAGTAAGAAGTTGTTTGTTGAAAAGAACACTGACCGTGGGCCCGTCATCACTCCTGTTAATGACGGTGATGCGATCAAGATCGGTGATAAGATAAAAGTAAGAGTAGAACTTCGTGTTGACCGTGACATGGAATATGTACACATGAAAGACATGCGGGCCTCTGCCCTGGAACCGGTAAATGTGCTCAGCCAGTACAAATGGCAGGGTGGCCTCGGCTACTACGAAAGCACCAAAGACGCCAGCACCAATTTCTTCTTCAGTTATTTAAGAAAAGGCACTTATGTTTTTGAATACACCTTATTTGCCACTCATGCCGGTAACTTCAGTAATGGCATTACCACCATACAGTGTATGTATGCACCGGAATTTACCAGTCATAGTGAGGGGGTGAGGATAAATGTGGAGTAGGATTAAACACTGAGGCACAGAAATACTGCATTCTGTGCCTCAGTGCCTACCTGTCCGGTAGGCAGGTTCCGGTGGCATCCCTACTTTTGCAACATGCAAGTGGATTATCTGATTATTGGCCAGGGCATCTCCGGTACCTGGCTCAGTTATTATTTACAAAAAGAAAATAAATCATTCCTTGTTATAGATAACGATTTTCTGAACTCCCCTTCCCGCATCGCCGCAGGCATCATCAACCCTGTAACAGGCCGCCGACATGTTACCGTATGGATGGCAGAGAACATTCTGCCTTTCGCCATGAAAGCCTATACAGAAATAGGAAATGAATTAAGCATCACAGCTATTTCGCAAAAGAACATTATCGACTTTTTCCCCAGTCCGCAAATGCGCCTCAGTTTCCAGCAACGGGTAGAAGAAGATCCAACTTATGTACAGCTTTGTGAGAAGGAAAAGGAATATCATCATTTCTTTCGTTACGAGTTCGGGTGCGGGATCATTCAGCCCGTGTACACTGCTCACCTGGAATCATTGTTACCTGCCTGGCGACAACAACTGGAAAACAACAACCAGCTAATAAAAGAAGAATTCGATATTACCCAATTAGAAATCACTACCGAACACATCCAATACAAAAACATCCGGGCCACCAGCATCATTTTCTGTAATGGCGCCGCAACTCATCAGCTTCCTTATTTCACTTTGCTTCCTTTTGCTCCCAATAAAGGCGAAGTCCTTATTGCAGAAATACCAGATCTGCCCGTCACACATATTTATAAAAAGGGAATGTTGCTTGCTCCATTGGCTACGCCGGGCTTATGGTGGGCCGGTTCCAGTTATGCCTGGCAATTTGATAATGAAGAACCTACCATTGAATTCAGGGAAAAAACAGAACAGCTTTTGCAACACTGGCTTAAAGTGCCTTTCCGCATCATTTCACACCTGGCTGGTATTCGACCGGCTACTTTAGAGCGACGCCCCTTCGTAGGTTTTCATCCATTGCAGCCTCGTGTTGGTCTGCTCAATGGCATGGGTACCAAAGGCTGCTCACTGGCCCCTTATTTTGCTAAACAACTCGTTGACCATATCCTTCACCAACAACCTCTGCACCCTGAAGCAGATTTAAATCGTTTCACCAAAATCCTCTCCCGGTAATCAGACTAAAAGCCTGTAGAATATAATGGCAGCACAGGTAATAGTGATTAATATTCAGCCAGACACATTACTATCCGATGTATCTTGTCGGAAGAGATTCCGGTTGTATTTCATAACTTTCTGTACAAATTATCCAATATGACACCAGCACATGAAGCCCGCTACATTATCCCCGCCCGATATCGCCGCATGGAAAATATGCATATCGTATTCTGGCTGGTCAAAGATATCAGTTGGTGTATGTTTTGGCGGGAACTCGGCCTCGCTATGTTCGTCCCAACCCTGGTCATCGCTATCATTATTGCATGGCGCACCAGGCAGGTACCTTCAGAGCTGGCCCATAATCTGGCGATTGCCTTTTGGATCTGTGCCAATGGCTATTGGATGATCAGTGAGTTCTTTCACTTTGATACAATAACAATATGGGGCGAATACACTGGTAAACATATGGCACTTGTCCCATTCATTATTGGTGCATTGATACTGTTGTATTACTATGCAGTGCAGCGGCCCAAAGAAATAAAACTGAATAAACCTACTACGATGTAGCTATTACCGAACGCTGCTTTTTTGCTTGCAGGAGTTGGCGGCGGATAAAATAGATGATGGCGATCGTTATCATAGAGTGGATTTTAAAGTGCTTGCTTCAATGTTCGCTTGCTAAATATAACAATCGTTTACCGCTCCTGTCATGTCGGGTGGTATTTCATTTGACTAATTAAGTATTTAACCGCTACCAGGTATGGGAAAACTACGAGGAAGAACTTTTCACCCTCTGCTAAGGATCTGCGGTGTAAAAGCCCCTGACCCCTTTTCCAAAAAGAGCCCCCGCACCCACCCTCCTCCCCATTGATTCCAATTGGTTGAACGCCAGTCCCTCGTTATCTTTGCCGCCGCGGAAAGAATAAAGTTTACACGTTAAATAGCTAACAGGTTCTCTTTCAAATCTTTCCCGGTAATTCACTTTACAAATCAACTTTTCAACTATACTATGTACAGAACTCACACCTGTGGCGAATTAAGACTGACCAATAAAGGCACCGAAGTAACCCTGGCCGGTTGGGTACAAACCGTACGTAAATTAGGTACTGCTATCACTTTCGTTGACCTGCGTGACCGCTACGGCATCACCCAACTGCTTATCGGCGAAGAACTTACTAAACAACTGGACGAAAATCCACTCGGTCGTGAATTCGTAGTACAGGCAACCGGTATCGTTAATGAACGCAGCAACAAAAATCCAAATATTCCTACCGGCGATGTTGAGATCACCGTACAATCCTTCAAGATCCTGAATAAGTCCGCTGTACAACCTTTCACCATAAAGGAT
>CALSAT010000153.1:0-8398 GCA_943372905.1 Bacteroides fragilis
TTTAGTTTTTGAATGGTCAGTCGTTTGGAGCTGAGGATATTTACATCTACCAGTGAATCACCGCTTGGTGCGCCTGCCTGTACAGGCAAAGGCTGCACTACCTGTCCTCTTGAAATGAAAGGGTTACACAAAAACCCAATGATCAGTAATGAATAAAATAATGTAGTATTTCGCATTGCATCAGTTTCCTCCGCCGGGAATAGTATCTTTTTTCGCTGGCGAAGTTATCGGGCCATTCTTATCTTTTCTGCCAAAGATTGACAAATTAACATAGCGTTTGGGGTTGGTACGAAGATCATCCATCAGTATCTCTGCGCTCAGTATCGCATCGTTCAGTTTATTATAAAGTGTTTTATCATTGATCAATGCACCGAGGGTACCATCTTTGCTTGACATTTTTGCCACCACCGCTTTCATAGTGCTTATCATAGCGTTCAGAGAATCGATGGTTGGTTTGAGTTCCAAAGCAGCTAATTTCTCACTTGCTTTTTTGGCATTGCCGATCGTGGCAGTAATATCATCCGTATTTTCTTTCAGGCTTTGGGTAATGGCGGTGGCATTATTCAATGTTTTAGCCAACGGTCCTGTTTGGTTGTCCATCAGGCCGGTCAGGGCGCTGCTGGCCCGGTTCAGGTTGGCCAGGGTCTGCTGCAGATTGGTCTTTGCCTCCGAATTAATAAGCCCGTTGATGCTGCTGAAAATTGTATTCAAAGAGTCTAAGGTGCTGCGTACTTTGGTAAGGGTGGGGGTGAGTTGCGCCTTTACATCATCCAGAATGCCTATATCAACCCTTGTCTTTAATGTATCACCCGGCTGCAGAAAAACAGTATCGGTACCCTTTTCAATTATTATATAAGAAGACCCCACCAGCGGACTCGAGATCAGCGCTTTGGAATCACGGGGAATATTCACATCCTCAGTAAGGTTAATGGTGGCTACGATGCCGCTCATATTTTTATCCTTTACATCCAGGGAGTACACACTGCCGATCACATACCCGTTTATTTTTACTTCGTTGGATTTGGACAAAGAGCCCAGGTCATTAAACGATGCATAGATTTTTTTTCTCTTTTTTAGAATATCCTTGCCTTTCAGGAAATTAAAACCGAGAATAAGGAGAGTAAGTGCTGAAATTGTTAGTATGCCGACTTTTGTTTCGTTGCTGATCTTCATTCGATTGCTTTTGCACAGGCTTTTGGCCAGTAACTGAGTGCCAAATTAGCCAATTATTTTTAAACCGGAATTAACTCCTTATAATGAAGAAAGGATGGGTGTTGGCCCATCCTTTCCTGAATTGTGCGAAAATAGCTTTATTACCGTCCCAATTGTTTTTTCTCATTGGCTTCAACCATTTCTAAAAATTCTTTGGTGTTGGCAATCCTCGCTGCATTACTATCTTTTGGCTTTTCCTCTTTATTATCTTTTTCGTTGTCCTCTTGTTTATCTTCCAGCCACTTTACATAATTCTTCAGGGCTTTTACAATACAGTCAGATAATTCTGTTTGTCCGGCCTCACTGTTCAGGTATTTTTCTTCTTCGGGGTTGGAGATAAAGCCGGTTTCTACCAGCACACTTGGCATGGCCGTGGCCTGAAGGACCCAGATGCCTACGGGCCGTTGTTTTACATCCCGGTCTATTCTTCCCACTTTTACAAACTCGTCCTGGATAAGGCCGGCAAGGGTGGCGCTTCTTTTAAAATACTGTTTGGTCTTTAAAAGGGAAACTGCGATGGCCTCAGGGGAATTGGGGTCGAAATTGGCGCCATAGTTCTTTTCAAAATTCTCTTCTGAATAGATGTAGGAATTCTCCCTTACTGCCAGCTCTTTATCATCGGTTTTGCCGGCTCCCCAGATATAGGTTTCAGTGCCTTTGGCGGTGCTGGGAATATTGAAGTAACGGTATTGAGGTACTTCCTTCGTTTTTTTCTTCCTGTTCTTGCCTTTGCCCACATAATAGGTCACCGTTTTATAGCCAACGATCTCTGATCCTTTCTTCATTGGTGCCGAGTTTACATGCACACAGATAAAGAGATCGCCTTTGTTTTCATTGGCATAATTGGCCCGGGCATGCAGGGCAGGGTAAGTATCTGTGGTGCGGGTGTACACCAGTTTGATATCGGGAAATTGTTCCTGTATCATCTTTCCCAGCTTTAAGGAAACCGCCAGGCAGATATCCTTTTCGTATGAGTATTGTCCTTTAGCGCCGGCATCGCTTCCTCCATGGCCGGGGTCGATCACTATCGTCCGGATAACTTTTTGTTTACCATCAGTATCAGGCTGTTTATTTATCTCAAAGGAAAATATAGTGATGCCCAGGGAGACGATGAGAAAGAAAAGGGTGGTTCGTTTAATCATGGTTTTTCTTTTTTAATGGGTTGCCGGAATATTTGCAAATTGTTTGGTTTTCTTCATAAGATGCCTATGATATAATGATTTACATTTGCCACCTACCTGATGAAGCAACTATACAAATTTAGGCCAAAATATTTTTTTTACGGGATTCTGACTGCTGCGATGTTATGCACACTAACGTGGAAAACAGCGGCAACCGGTGTTCAGGTACCGGATTTTCGCAAGCCTTTAACAACTGCAGCAGATACCACCAAGCCCGTAACCAAAACAGAGATCGCCCCGGTGGCACCTGTTTCGCTTACTGATACTGCTAAAAGACCCGGTATTGATACGTCTGGCCGGGGACAGAAAATAGATACTTTCTCGCTCAAAATATCAAAAGACTCTCTCGATGCCCCGCTCCGGTATGCAGCCGAAGACTCTGCCGTGATACTGGTGCAAAGCAAAAAAGTGCTGCTCTACGGGAAAACAAAGACCGAATACAAAGACATTACCCTCACTGCGCCACAGGTGGAAGTGGACCAGGCCACACAGGTGGTAACCGCCGTGAACAAAAAAGACAGTACCGGGGCGGTGAAAGAAACAGCCCATTTTAAAAGTGGCGAAACCGAATTTACCAGTGATACGATCCGGTATAATTTTAAGACACAGGTGGGCCAAACCAAGAATACTTATATAGTACAGGACGAAATTCTCATTAAATCTTTAGTATCTAAAAAAGTGAATGCGAATACCACTTTTGCGAAAGAGGCCGTCTTTACCACCTGTATGCTGGATGACCCCCATTTTGGTATCAAGACCCCCAAGATGAAAGTGATCAGCCAGAAACTGGCCGTTTCCGGCCCGGCCCACCTCGAATTTGAAGGCGTCCCGATACCGGTTTATCTGCCTTTTGGTTTTTATCCATTAAGCCAGGGACGACATTCAGGTCTGCTACGGCCCAATTTTGTTACGGATGAAGTAAGGGGTCTTGGCCTGCAAAGACTGGGTTATTATAAAGTGCTGAGCCAGTACTGGGATGCTGAGATATCCGGAGATATTTATTCTTACGGTGAGTGGTCTGCCAACCTTAAAGCTACTTACCGCAAAAGATATAAGTACAGTGGGGGTTTTGTGTTGAGTACCCGGTCTTCCAAACTCAACTTTAAGAACGACCCCGACTTCTCCAAGACAAGAGTCTTCAATGTATCATGGAACCATTCAATGGACAGCAAGGCCCGGCCCGGGGTTAATTTTTCCGCCAGTGTAAATGCCGGATCTACCAAGTTTAACCGACTGATCCCCAATAATCCCTTTGTTAATTATGAAAACCTGCTGGGATCTTCTATCACCTACAGCAAAACCTGGAAGGATAAACCTTTTAATCTTTCCTTAAGCGCCAGTCACTCACAAAATAATTCTCTCCGTCTGATCAATATCACTTTACCCAACGGTGCATTTACTGTTAGTACTATTTATCCTTTCCAGGGGAAGAATTCAAGCGGTACGGGTAAATGGTATGAGAAACTGGGTGTGGCGTATAATGGCAGCTTCAATAATACCGTGAGCTTTTATGATTCACTCACCTATGGTAAAAACGGGGTTAAGCCTTTTTTCAAACACCTGCTTGACACGGCACAGTGGACAGCACAGCATAGTATTCCCATCACCTTATCGCTGCCGCCTATTTTAGGAGGCCGGATCATTGTATCTCCGGGTGTGAATTACGGGATGACGTGGATACAAAGGGTGACCAACTATTACTGGAATGCTGCTCTTAAAAAAGTGGATACGGTTACTTCGAAAGGACTTTATATTGATCAGCAGGGTAGCACTTCGCTGAGCTTTAATACGGCGCTGTTTGGCACTTACCAGTTCAAGAAATCAAAGATCATTGCTATCCGCCATGTAATAAGGCCTACCGTGGCTTTCAGCTATACGCCTGACCTTAACAAGGGGCATATCAAAAGCTCGCAGGTGGATACCACCGGTAAAGTATTATACTATAACGAGATTGGCGGCTACTTTTTATACAATACGGCTACACGCCGGTCGGCAGCTATGAGTTTTGGGGTGGATAATAACCTTGAAATGAAAGTAAGAGTGAAGAAGGATACGGCTGCTGCTGCGGATGCAAAAGACAGTAAGAAAGTAAAACTGATAGAAGGCTTCGGCTTTAACGGTTCGTATGATTTCATCAGGGACTCCATGAATCTTTCACCCATCAGTATTTATTTCAGGACTACTCTTTTTGAAAAGATCAGTATCAACGGGCAAACATCATTAAATCCCTACCAGTCAGATGCCAGGGGATTTGATATTGCCAAATACGCCTGGCAGGGTGGCAAGTTCAAACTGGGAAGGCTTACTACCGGTAATCTTTCTGTCAGTACCAACTTCCAGAGCAAACCCAAAGACCCGAAGAAGGAGGCCGAACGGAAAAAGCAAAGCCAGCAGCGCCTGGGTGATCCTACACTGATAGCTGATCAGCAACGGCTGCTGGAATACATGCAGCAAAATCCCTCTGAATTTGTTGACTTTAATATTTCCTGGCAGTTAGGTTTCAGCTATTCACTGTCATTTGTAAACAGGCCCAAACCCGATTTCAGCGGGTTTGAAAACGATTTCACTTCCGGTCTCAGTTTCAATGGCAGCTTTAATCTTACTCCGAAGTGGAAGTTATCCAGCAGTGGCAGTTATGATTTTGATACTAAGAAAGTGCAATACCTCACACTGTCTATCAACAGGGATATGCACTGCTGGCAATTATCTATTAACGTCATTCCGGTTGGGTTTACACGGTCATTCAATTTTACCATCAGCCCCAAAGCAGGTTTGTTGCAGGACCTGAAGATCAACCGCACAAGAAATTTCTCCAGTTTCTAATTACTATGGCGGGAATAATACTCACTCATCACCGCAAAAACCTTTTCTCTTAATTGCTCGGTCGTTTGTCCGTTTACTTCGATGGGCGGAAGAAAATGCATTTCGATCTTGCCCGGCCAGAACCAGAAAGGTTTAGTGGCAGGCAATACTTTTTTAGTATTAAATATTACTGAAGGGATAATGGCGTTGTTGGTTTCCACTGCCAGGCGGAAAGCGCCGTCATGAAATTTCTTCAGTGGTTCATTCGTTCGGTTACGGGTGCCTTCCGGGTATATGCACATGTGGATATGGCTGCGCAGAATGGCTTTCATTTTTTCAAAACTCTGGCGGCGGCTGAGTTCGCTTTTACGGTTTACCAGTAAGGCGCCTTTCATATAAAAGAAGCCGAACAACGGGACTTTGGCAAAAGATGATTTGGCGATCGTTTTATTAGGCCCCGGAATAAAAGGTGAAGAAAGCGGTACATCCAGCAGCGAATTGTGATTGCAGGTAACAATATAAGTGTCTCCTTTTTTGAAATGCTCTTTCCCTTTAATAGAGAAAGGGCATCCCACCAGCCGCAGCCATATATGCATCCATAGCCGGGACACCCGTATGAAATAGTCCTGCCCTTTGGGATCAGGTATCAGCCAGGCGATCATAGAAGGAATAAAAATCACCAGGAAGGTGAGTATAAAAGTAAGCATGGCCCAAAGAGCCAGTATTCTTGCCAATATATCTTTTACGATGCGCATATTATACACTCCAGTCGATAGGGTCGATACCTTTTGATGCAAGGTATTCATTGGTTTTGGAAAAATGCTTACAGCCAAAAAATCCGGCATGGGCAGAAAGCGGTGAAGGATGAACAGAGCGAAGTATCAGGTGCTTGCTTTCATCGATCAGTACCCTTTTTTCCTGGGCAAACTTGCCCCACAGAATAAATACCACATTCTTTTTGCCTTCTGATATTTTTTTTATCACGGTATCGGTGAACTCTGCCCAGCCGATCTTAGAATGGCTCATCGGCTCACCAGCCCTAACAGTTAGCGAAGCATTTAATAAAAAAACACCCTGCTCAGCCCAATGTGTGAGGTTGCCATGGTTGGGAACCGGTACACCAATATCATCCTGCAGTTCTTTGAATATATTGATCAGCGAGGGAGGAGGTGGTACCCCGTTTTGCACAGAAAAGCAAAGCCCATGTGCCTGCCTGGGGCCATGATAGGGGTCCTGGCCCAGTATCACCACTTTTACTTTATCAAAAGGGGTGGTATTGAATGCATTGAAAAGAACACTGCCCGGCGGGTAAATGATCTTGCCTTGCGACTTCTCTGTTTTAATATGCAGGGCGATCTGTTGAAAATAGGGTTTACTGAATTCATCCTTTAATACGTCCTTCCAAGAGGCTTCAATCCTGACGTCCATAAGCAGCTTTTCTTTTTATTTTTTCGGCCAGTAAGATATACAAAACTACCCATGCCAGCAGAAAGGGAAGCCATACAATGGCGGGCATTCCAGTAAGCGGCCCTCCCAGCAGAAAAACAATAGTAAGATCTTTAGCGCCCAGGTAGGCAAGCAGGAATAACAGGTACACAAGGGCAGTGATCAATAGAAACCATAAATGATAATTGACGATCTGCCCGATGCTGAATTTCAACTGGTGCCGGAAGGAGAGACGAAATAACAGTAGTATCGTAAGAAACTGAACTAAAGTATAAATGAATCCATGCACCAATCCGAATTTCAGGAAACTGCTAAGGGGCATATTCCCATAAATGATCTGTTTACCATCAGTAAGCTGCAGAAACTTTAAAAAACCAAACGAAATAGCGGTCCCGTATAAGAAGGAAACCAGGAAAAGGGTCACAAATAGTAATAAAAAGAATTTGTACAACCGCTGCATGGGGTAAAAATAAAGAAGCTCTGGTAAAAGCTGCCGTATTAATTGGTCATAATACTCCATTATACCGGCTTTTTTGTTTGCCAGCTACGGTAAAAAAATTATCTTTGCGACCGGTCTTAAAAAATGGTCCGGTAGCTCAGCTGAATAGAGCACAAACCTTCTAAGTTTGGGGTCATTGGTTTGAATCCAATCCGGATCACAAAAGCAACTCATAACCGGGTTGCTTTTTTTATTGTCAACTGTTCAAAATTGGGCCGGAGAGTTCTTTAACTAATCTTTTCACCCGTAAATCCCCGCTTTGCCCAAAAGATATAGTAGCTTTCATGCCGTGAAACTGCTGACTGCCAGGTGTAATTAGCGTAAACGCTTCAATTCTCTGTCATGATAAACAAACTGCTCATTGCTGCAATAACAATACTCAGCCTGCTGTCCCATCAGTCCAATGCCCAGCCAGGCACCGTATATTCAGATGTATCCATCCTGCTAAAAGCAGATACCCTTACAAAATCAGTTTTAATAAGTAATATAGGGGAAGACAAGAGCGGCAACCAGTCACCTTTCATCGGCGCCGTTTCCTGGTCCGACAGTTCCCGGAAGTATCAATGCCGTTCGTTACTGTCGTTCAACTATGGTCTGTTGCCCACTATGATAAAGCCAGATCAGATCGTAAGGGCTGAGCTGGTATTATACCCGCTGGAACTTCAAACCACTAAAGAGAAATCGGCTAATTCCCCCAACACCCTGATTGTACGGAGGGTGCTTCAGCCCTGGGAAGATTCATTGGCCAATTGGTCCAATCAGCCGCAGGCTGATACACGCAGTAATGCCGCAAAACTATTACCCCCAAAGAAAAAAGAAGTGGCTGTGAAGTTTAATGTAACGGCGCTGGTGAAAGATATGTTTCAGTATGGGAATTATGGATTCCAGATCAGCAATACAGACTCTTTTTATACCGCTTACAGCCAATGGTTTGCCTCTGCCCGCTATGATGATGAAAGTATCCGTCCGGCATTATTGCTTACTGTGGCTGTTCCATATACCTTAAGAAACGAACCCGGTATTCCACCATTACCCATGACAGCCAGCGACCGGGCAGAATTAATACAAACCTATTTCAGGCCAGAGCCGGTAACCACTACACCGCCTGTTCCCAAAGAACCCATCAAAGAGTAATAAAAAGATTTGGCGAAGCAGAACAGGATCAGCTGTTCATCATCCGGTCATTTTCCGGCGATCCTGAACCCATCAAGGAAAAGGTTCACTTTACTTTCCGGTAATTCCTTTTTACTATAAGCAT
>CALSAT010000154.1:0-8383 GCA_943372905.1 Bacteroides fragilis
AGTAGCTGATACTTATGAAAGGGCTGTACATGCCGCTTCACTTGTCAAAGCACAATATAACCAGGATAAGTACAATACTGATCTGGACGAAGCCATTAAAACAGGAAAAGAACTGGAAGGGAATAATGCATACAAAGAGTATGTGCGGGGCGAAGCTGATGCGTGGAAAAAAGCTCCCGTAACAATAGAAGCTACGTATCGGATGCCAATAGAAGTACACAACCCGATGGAGATACATGGAATCACTGTAGTATGGGAAGGTGACAATAAAGTAACTATGTATGAAAAAACACAGGCGCTGAAGAATACACAACAAAACATCATGCGACTCTTTGGTTTGAAAGAAGAAAACGTTCGCATTATCACTCAATTCATCGGAGGTGCTTTTGGCTCTGCCTTCAATGTATGGCCACATACTGTTGCAGCACTGATTGGCGGCCGCAAAGTTGGTAAACCAATAAAACTGATGCTGGGCAGAAGCCAGATGTTCAATCTTGTTGGCTACCGCCCCGAAGCAATACAAAAACTAAGCATAGGTGCATCAGCCGATGGAAGGCTTTCCGGTATCACACATGATGCTGTTGCCATGACATGCTCTTACCAGGAATTCACCGAAGGTATTGTAAATGGTTCCCGGTCTTTATATGCTTGCCCTAATGTGAATACCAGGTATAAAGTGTATCCCCTCGACCTGAGCGTTCCTACCTGGATGAGGGGGCCTGGCGAAACCACCGGCGCCTATGCGCTCGAATGTGCGATGGATGAAATGGCGCATGCACTGAAACTAGACCCGATCGAATTTCGCCTGCGTAATTATGCAGAGACAGATGCAGAGAAAGGGAAACCTTATTCCAGTAAGTTTTTAAGAGAAGCTTATCAACTTGGTGCGGAAAAAATCAAATGGTCGGATCGTAAACAAGAACCCCGTTCAATAAAGGATGGTGATTGGCTGGTTGGTTATGGTACCGGCAGCGGTATCTTTTCGGCGTGGAGAGGTGAGGCAAAGGTTGGGGCCAAACTACTGCCGGATGGTTCATTGGTATTACAAAGTGGTGTAACAGATATGGGACCGGGAACTGCTACAGCGATGACACAGTTAGCCTCCGAAACACTGGGACTTTCTGCCCGCAGTATAAAATTTGAAATGGGCGACACCAATCTTCCCCCCGGCCCATTACAGGGAGGATCAGGCACTACCTCCACATTAGGCACTGCAGTAAACAATGTTTGCATCACACTAAAAAAGAAATTGGCCGAACTGGTAAAAGACAATGCCATTTTTCATACAGCCACGGTTCATGATGTAAAAGCCGAAGACCTGCTTTTCGAAAATGGTTATGTTGTATTAGCCGCCGACCGTTCGAAGAAACTCAGCTATGCAGATATAATCAAAAGCAACGGCAACAAGCCAATTGAAATACTGGAAGAATCGAAAGCCAATCCCATGGCTAACCATTCGGCTTACTCTTATGCCGTACATTTTGTAAAAGTAAAAGTGCATACCATTACTGGTGTGGCAAAGGTAACACAGGTTGTAAGCGCTGTGGATGCCGGAAAAATTGTAAATGAAAAAACGGCTGAAAGTCAGATCATTGGCGCTGTGGTGGGGGGCATCAGTATGTCGTTGATGGAGGAAGGAATAATTGATCACCGTTATGGCCGCTGGGTGAATAATAATTTTGGCGATTACCATGTGGCCATTAATGCAGATGTGCCGCCGGTAGAAGTGCTATTTGTAAATAAACCAGACCCCGTACTTAACCCAATGGGCTCAAAAGGGATGGGTGAAGTAGGTATAGTTGGCTTTGCAGCTGCTGTTGCTAATGCGGTGTTTAATGCCACCGGCAAACGGGTGAGAGAGTTGCCGATTACACCGGATAAGCTGCTGTAAGCATTGATTAACTAAACTCCTTTATATCCCGCATCAACTGCATCGCTATGTTATTAGCCGTTGTCTCGTAATCGCTTTCTGCATATATCCGGATGATGGGCTCTGTATTGGATGTTCGCAAGTGTACCCAGTCATTATCAAACTCAATCTTTAAGCCGTCTTCTGTATTGATAGGTTGCTTGTTATACTTGGTTTTTATTTTCTCAAAAATGGCTTTCACCTCTACTCCCGGCTGTAATTCAATTTTATTCTTGGAAATAAAATAGTCCGGATAAGTGCTTCGCAATGATCTGATGCCGCCTTTGTGTCCGGCCAGGTGACTTAAAAATAACCCGATGCCGATCAGCGCATCACGACCATAATGAAAATCGGGAACAATGATACCGCCGTTTCCTTCTCCACCAATCACCGCATTTACTTCTTTCATTTTCTTTACCACATTCACCTCCCCTACTGCTGAAGGATAATACTCGAAACCATTTTTTATGGTTATTTCCTTCAGGGATTTAGTGCTGCTCATATTGCTCACTGTATTCCCCTTTCTTTTGCTTAATACATAATCTGCAATGGCTACCAGTGTATATTCTTCTCCAAATAAAGTTCCATCCTCATTAACAAAGCAAAGGCGGTCCACATCCGGGTCCACAGCTATGCCGAGGTCAGCCTTTTGTTGCACCACTTCGTTGCATAGCTGAGATAAATGTTCGGGCAGCGGTTCCGGGTTGTGGGCAAATTTTCCGTTTACTTCGCCGTTCAGCACGATAATATCAGTTACACCCAGTGCTTTTAATAAGGCAGGTACAAAAGTGGCCCCTGTAGAATTAATAGCATCCACCACTACTTTAAAATTCTTGCTGGCGATGGCTTTTGCATTTACCAGCGGGTATTTTAAGATTGCATCAATATGCTTTTGCAGGTAGCTGTCATCAGTTGTTACCGTCCCCAGTTTATCTACTCCGGCGAATGTAAAGTCCTCTTTTGCTGCCAGTTCAAGTACTTTACTTCCGGTTTCCGCAGAGATGAATTCTCCTTCCTCATTCAATAGTTTCAGGGCATTCCACTCTTTAGGGTTGTGGCTGGCGGTGAGGATGATACCTCCATCTGCTTTTTCCATTTTCACGGCCACTTCTACCGTAGGTGTAGTGGAAAGACCGAGGTCCACTACATCTATACCCAGGCCGGTGAGTGTGTTTACCACCAGGCTTTGTACCATTGCGCCACTAATGCGCCCATCCCGCCCGATCACTATTTTACTGCTTTTCTTTCCTTCTGCCAGTATGCTGCCAAAAGCAGCGGCAAATTTCACAATATCGACAGGTGTGAGATTATCTCCGGGGTTACCCCCGATCGTACCACGGATACCAGATATACTTTTTATTAACGCCACAGTTATTCTTTTAGGTGGGCAAAAATACGGGTTTCATTTTCAATGAAGGTTTTGACAGCCGTTTTCGCAAATACCTCAAATAAACCAAGTGGACACAAACCTGACTACAGGTAAACAGATAAACTTCCTTTTTTTTGCTGAACAAGAAATTGAATGACCCCTATACATACAAATTGGTACCTATATGGCAATACTGTAATCAAACCATTTGAATAATTCGTTGTTCCTTACTTACATTTGCCCTATGGCCGAAAAAGCATGGTACAAAGACTGGTTCAATACTTCCTTCTATCACAAACTGTATTTTGAACGGGACGAAAAGGAAGCTGAAGCATTTATCAAAAAACTGATCGGGCATCTGAAGCCAGTTTCCAACTGCAGAATGCTGGATGTGGCTTGTGGCAAAGGGCGGCACAGTAAAACATTGGCAGCACTGGGTTTTCATGTTACGGGTATTGATATATCTGCAGACAGCATTTCTTATGCCAGCCAATTTGAAAATGAATATCTGGACTTTTATGTGCATGATATGCGTCTGCCTCTCTATGCTAATTATTTTGAGTATGCCTTTAACTTTTTTACCAGCTTTGGTTATTTCAATACCCGCAGGGAACATGATGACGCTGTCCGCACTATTGCCAAAAGCCTGAAACCCGGGGGCATTTTCACTATCGATTACCTGAACGTTCATTTTGCAGAAGAACACCTGGTGCATAATGAAACTAAACAACTGAACGGAACTGTTTATGAAATACACCGCTGGGATGACGAGTCACATTTTTATAAAAAAATAGCTGTCACAGACCCATCTCTTAGCGAACAGCTGCAATACACAGAGAAAGTAGCAAAATTCTCTCTTGGCGATTTTACCGATATGCTAAGCTACCAGGGCCTGCAGGTGCAGGAAGTTTTTGGTGATTACCAGTTCGCTGATTATGATGTAAGAAAAACTCCCCGGCTTATAATTCTTGCAAAAAAGTAAATCAATCCCTTTCATTATTCATCAGCATATACTTGGCCGTTTCGTAAAAAGCAGACGAAAATTCATTTAGTTTTTTTCGGGCAGAATCCTGCTGCAATTTAGTAAAAATAGATGAGCCGGGTCGAAGCAAGCCCAGTTGTTCCTCGTTGGAATTAATGTTGCGTGTATAATAAAAATCATCCGTTACTACACCAATGGCATCTGAAGTATTGGTAATAAACGCATAATTATTCTTCTTATCAGGATCAAGCAAATCCCGGCCGAGGGTGGTATTCACATACGACTGGTGAAGCATACCGGCAATAGTGGGTAACACATCTATTTGTGACACCACTTCTCTTCTTCGTTGTGGTGTTAGCAATCCGGGCGCATAAAAAAGCAGGGGAACATGTTCATCTGTCAGCCGTTGTTCCGTCCACACGGAGGGATACATGGATTCTGCATTGCCGGCTAACCCATGATCACCTACAAAAACAAAGATGGTGTTCTGAAAATAACTTTCCTTTTGTGCCGCTTCTATGAATTTCCGGAAGCAGTAATCTGAGTAGCGAAAACAGTTGTATTCATCCAGCGATTCAAAGCCATATTTTTTCAACTCAGTGTCAGGCAGAAAGGCCGGCATAAAACCAGTTTCATTCTTAGGAATCGTTCTGTCATAAGGTCGGTGATTACCCGATGTTTGTATATAGGCAAAAAAGGGCTTATCCTTTTTCTTAAAGAGTTCATTTGCTTCCAGGAAAAGTTCCTTATCGCCTATCCCCCACACATTTACATCAGCAATATCTTTTCTTTTTCCGGTGTGCATATTCAGTCCGTCAATATTCTGCAGCAGGCCGTCAAAATTGCCAAAATCAGGATCACCACCCAGGAAATAATGCTTCTCGTACTCCGCCAGGTTATCTATAACCGTATGATGTTTCAGGGCGCCTGGGTTTTGAGAAGAGAATTTAAACAATTGTGCATCGGGTATGCCGGTGAGGATGGCGAAAAGAGCTCTTGCAGTAGAAAAATGCGGCGTAAAACACCGCTCGAAGAAAATGCCGTTTTTACTTAAAGAATCAAAGAAAGGCGTTGCGTTCAGCGGGTTGCCGCTCATGCTGCTCTTATACATACTGAAGGACTCACACTGTACCAGTACAATATTAGGTTTACTCTCCAAAGAATTGCTTCGAGGCCCGATCTGGCGGCGATATGAAAAATTGGATCTATCCGGCAGTTGCATCCATTCCGCCATGATGGGAAAAGCTTCTTTCGCTTTCTTCTCGTTGAACTCCGGCTTACGCAGTTTCAAAGTGGCAAAAAAATTCTGCATCGGATTAATGGCAAGGTAGGATTTGAAACTGCTTCTGAACCGGAAACAATCATTGCGACTGAGTGGCCGAAGCGTTACGCTGCCATATATAAAGAAAACTAATAACAGACTGGCAATGATAAAATGTTTCTTGCGGTGCGGGATGCCTTTACCATCGGTACGGTTGATCACCTGCCAATGGCTGCGGTGGTACATCCAGCGGAAGAAAATGACTGCAACGATCAGGCCCAGTATCATCCACACCATTGGATAGGTCTGCCACATCATCCGCCAGGAAATAGCGAAATCTTCCGCAAAGTTCATAGCCCCTGCATCCAGCGGTGTACGATTATAGGAAAAACTGCCGAAGCCCGCAGCAAAGAAAAAGAAGACGATAAAGGTGATGATAGCTAGGTACCAGGTCCACCATTTTTTATTTCGGGATGAGTAGAAGGGTGATAACCTGGGAAAAGCGCTGGCTACCACTACTGGTAACAAAATAATTGATATCCATCGCAGGTCATACCGGATGCCCATTAAAAAAGAAGGCACCACGTCTCCAAACGAAACAGCTTTTGGCCGAAACGCCAAAAAAGTGGCCAGCCTGAATAAAGTAAATATCAGGAGAAAGATGAGCAGCAGGTTCACTACCCATAGTAAGGTTTTTGGTATTTTATATTTTACCAGCATCAGGTTCGTTTCCGCCACCGGCGAAAGGAGTACAAAACAATGTAATTTAAACCAGTATAACAATACCCTCCCCCATTTTAACAGGAACACGACAATTAACAACCAACCATTACATTTGCTGAATGATATTTCTGGCATCCGGCTTTTGGAACAGACTGATAGAATGGGACCATTCTTTCTTCAAAGTAATAAACACAGGTATGGCCAACCCTGTGTTTGATGCTGTGATGCCGTTTCTCAGAAAACCCAATCATTGGTTGCCCCTGTATATGTTTCTCCTGGTTTTTGTATTGCTTAATTTCCGTCTCCGGGGGCTTTGGTGGGTCGTTTTCTTCCTTGTTACGGTGGCTTTATGTGATATGATCGGCACCAACGGGTTTAAATACACTTTTGAACGCACCCGTCCCTGCAATAATCCGGAGTTTTTCGGACAACTAAGGTTATTGGTGCCATGCCCTTCAGGATTTGGCTTTACATCAAATCATGCGGCTAATCATTTCGGAATGGCCACATTCATCTTTATTAGTTTCAGAAAATTTTTAGGTAAATGGGCCTCGCTGGCTTTCGTATGGGCCGGGTCCATTGCTTTTGCACAGGTATATGTAGGCGTTCATTATCCCGGCGATATTTTTGGCGGAGCAATGTTAGGTCTCATTTTCGGAACAGTTACGGGCACGCAATTCAATAAATATTTCGGGCTTCAGTCACCGGTGGAAAAATTCGGATAATCTACTTCTTCTTTTTATTATGAAATAGCATGAACCGGGATGTTTCGTAGTAACCAAATGCCAGGTTGCGCATTTCACTTACTAAGGTATCACCCGCTTCTTCTTTTGCTGCCGGGTTATTATTCAATAAAGAGTATACTGCTTCCTGCTTTGTTTTCAGGTCGTATTCGTAATAATATTTATTGCCTACCAGACCGATCAGGCTTTTATCAAAATCAAAAACAAAAGCATGGTTATGACTGCTGCTGTCGGAAATGGAGGGAATGGCAAAAATATTTCTTCCCAGGGTGGTATTATTAACAGGCAAATTTGCCAGTGAAGCAATACTCGGCATAATGTCCACCTGAGATACTTTTCGTTCTACCACGGCCGGCTGTAACCGGGAGGGTGCATAGAAAAGCAAAGGCACATGCCAGAGGGTAAGGCTTTGATCCGTCCACACTTTAGGAAACATATCTGCGGCAATACCTCTTATACCATGATCGCCTACAAATACAAAAATGGTATTGTCAAAGTATTTTTCTTTTCGGGCAGCCTCTATGAATATTTTATAGGTATAGTCCATATAAGTGTACGCATTCAATTCCTCATTCGTCCAGAAACCATACTTACTAAGCGTATCCTTTGGATAATTACTGAGTTTTATAAAAGGCCTGTCCTCTTTGGGGATCGTATAGGGACGATGATTGTCGGCGGTTTGAATAATGGCAAAGAAAGGGTTAGCCTGTTTTTTGATCACTTCATTGGCCTCTATAAAAAGGTCCTTGTCGCTGATACCCCATACATCTACCGCCGGCGAATGATAATCTTCCTGCTCATATAAATGAAGACCCTTTACATTACCCGTCAACACACCCCTGATATTGGCCCAACTGGCGCTGCCACCTATAAAGTAATATTTTTCATATCCTTTTATATCGTTAAGAATAGTCTGCTGATCTACCAGGTTGGGGTTGCGGCTGGCAGTTTTAAAATCTGTTACATCAGGAATACCAGTGATCAGTGCCCACACTCCTCTGGCAGTGCCGTAGGCAGGCGAGAAACAGTTCTTATAGAAAATTCCCTGCTTGCACAGTTCATTAAAATATGGAGTTGTATTCAGTGGGTTGCCCCACATAGAACTCTTGTAAGCTGAAAAGCTTTCGCAGATCACCAGTACGATGTTGGGTTGGCCGCTAAGTACCGAATCATTCACCGTGTTTCTCCGGAGATAATTAAGGTTAACCGAATCGGGCCGATCAACACCCAGTTCTTTCACCATCAGGCCATAATACTTCTTCGCTTTTGATTCATCAAAACCGGAACCACGGAATTTTATACTGCTCACAAAACTCTGGAAAGGATTCAGCGCCAGGCTTGCTTTATAATCGCTGTTCAGGCGGTATGCATCACTCCACCGTAGCGGGAATTTGCT
>CALSAT010000155.1:0-8336 GCA_943372905.1 Bacteroides fragilis
CATACCCATATTGAAGAAATTATTATCCTCCAAAACGCCGGTTGTCGGGTTTTCAGAGCGGCCGAGACGATAGCCCGCACTACTGCTAAGATTTAGCGTCGGCAATTGTGATGCCTTGCTTTGCTGATAGGTTAACTCCGAAAAACGGGATTGCAGATCAGTCTGTCTTACTGAAATATTATTCTTTAATGCATGATCCACACATCGTACCAGGTCCCATTTTTCCTGCCCTTGCGCAGTATGAAAAAGTGTAAGAAAAAAAGCCAGCTTAATTCCATGTCTCATCATGATGCAAAAATAAAAGAAATGAGGTGGACGGCAGGTGATTTTTTGGAATAGCCGGTGGCCCCAGTATAAAGCAAAGGGATGCAGCATAGCTGACATCCCTTTGGCTAAAAAATGACTATACTTATTGCTTAATAAATATGGCTGACTCAACCAGCGGGTTATCTGGTTTGATGATGTAATTGCCGGTCTTCAGGTTCATCACCGGGATAGTGAAAACATTTTTGCCTTTTACGTAATAGGTCCTGATGAGGTTACCGCTCCTGTCCACCAACTGTATGGTGTTGATATTGTTTTTTTCAGGGAATGATACAGTTACAGTATTCGTGGCAGGATTAGGTGTGAGTGACAATTTTGATTTAACCGGTGCTGTTTTGTCGATCGGCAAACCACCGCCGCCGCCGCCGGAGCAATAACTGGTCGGCCATTCAATGGGTTGTCCATAAGCAGGGTCGTAAGTGCCGCTACAGGTAATACCCACACCTTTTACACTGGTGCAGCATAGCAAGGTTCCGCTGGCATTGTACCCGCAAATGGTAATACAATATATCTGTTCGCAACCTGGGTAACGGATATTGTGGTTGTAAGTATAATTGGGATTAATGGGCGAACCCCAGTTTTGTGTTTCGTGCAGTACGCCGCTGATAAACAGTTTGGTGGTTACAATACCCGATCCCGCCGGGTTACAATCTTTAAATTTGATTTTGAGGACCGGTCCGCCGGGCGCCAGGTAATCGTAAGTTACATTTACATACTGGATACAACAGGAAGGTGGTGGCGGAGTACATCCCGTTACGGTAACATTTATACACTGACAGCAGGGTGGCTGGCCATCAATGCTATAGGATACACAAACCTGGGCAGGGCCGCATTCCACACCATTAATATCCACATAGTGGAGGTTTCGAGGGCCGCTTATGGAAATATTGCCTCCCGTAATGGTCCAGTTATACACCGCACCGGGAACATACTTGGTGTAAAACCGCTTGGTGGTATTTTGGGGGATATTGGCATTTCCCCCTGCCCCAAAAATCTGGCAGGTACTATCCACCTGTGCGCTGGCTGTATTTACAGATAAAAGCGCCACCCCCAGTGAAAAGAAAAGTAAAAACATGAGCTTTCTCATAATGCTTAAGTTTAGAGTTAAAAAATAATTTACTCCAAACTATGCTACCTGTAAGCACCCGGAAAGCCAGAATTAACAACTGGCGAATTACATCAATAACTGGCGGCTTATTATCTAATCCAGATACACCGGAAAGTCAACCACTACCTTGGTGCCTTCCACATAACCCGAGGGCCCGGCAATATCTTCCACCTGTACTTTGATATCAGCCCCGTAAATTTTATTGATGGTTTCAATCCGCTTCATTGTAATATCCATACCCTTTGATTCGAACCCGGCACCGGCTGTTTTCAGTTCCCCTGCTTTTTTACGCCCCACTCCGTTGTCTTCAATACGGCAGCGAAGTGTTCCATTCTTACTGATCACTATCCTTATATGCCCGTCATTGTTTTGCCGGTATGCCACCCCATGCCGGATACTGTTTTCCACAAACGGCTGCAGGATCATGCCGGGAATAAACGTAGCCGACTGGTCTATGGTTTCCCCCACCTCAATAGCATAACTGAAGCGATCATCACTTTTCATCTTCTCCAGGGAAAGATAGGTTTCGAGATATTTCACCTCGTCATCAAGCGCAATCACTTCCTGGCCGGAATTATTCAGGGTTTGCCGTACCAGGTGTGCAAACGTACCCAGGTATTTATTTACCCCTTCCACATCCTTATTCATTATAAAATGTTGTACCGTGTTGAGTGAGTTGAAAATGAAGTGGGGGTTCATTTGTGCCCGTAATGCCTTTTGCTCCAACTCTGTCATCTTCGTTTTGAGTCTTTCTGTTTCAATCTCTTTTTCTTTTACCAATAATTCTTCTCTCTGCTGGTATAACCTTCCCTGAAATCTCTTTGACTGGTACATGGACCAAAGCATTACCAATGTTATGGCAAAGGCAGCCACAGAAAGGATTATTACATTCTTTTGTGCCTTTTTTTCTTTTGTCAGAGATGTGATACGGATATCCTTCTTATCCGTTTCATATTTTGCTTCCAGTTCAGCAATGGTCCGGCCGGTCTTCTCACTATTCATACTGTCATTCACCTGCTTAAAAGACCTGAAATAATCAAATGCCTTCTTATAATCTCCCATTCCATAATATGCTTCAGCAATATTTCTGTTCAGATCTCCTTTCTCATCAAGAAAACTTAAATTATTGGCAGTATTGATAATTCGCAATGCCTCCAGACTATTCTCAACAGATTTCTTATACTCTCCTAATCGCAGATATGCATAGCCAAGGTATTCATAAAAAATCAGTGCCGCTAATCCTCCCTTTTTTGTTCTCTCCTCTAGGTGTTCTTTTAGTAAAGGCACCGCCTCAGTCGCACTTCCGGTTTCCACAAGGGCGAAAGAATAAGACACGATTGTATTTGACCGGTAGTTCAGCAACAACTGTTCCGGCAGTATAAAATTTCGTGTGTCCAGCCAACGATTATAGATATCAATCGTAGTTTTATAATACTTTTTTCCGGTTTCAAAATCTTTCGCAGTGACATAACAATCGCCAAATAATGCCAACAAGGGCACTAATCTGGCCGAATCATTACTTTTCTCGTATACCTCCCTGGCATACTTGTAATAGATAATAGCCGTATCAGGTTTTTCCAGGGAAATATACACCCTGCCTATTGCATCCTGTGTTACAGCCATGTCAGTATACAATTTCAATTCCTGCCGGATGCGTAGTGATTCAAATAATACCTGGAGTGCCTTATCGTATTCGCCGCCTATATTGTACATATGACCCAATCCTGTTAATACCCTCGCCTCTCCCCGTCGGTATCCGCACTTTCTTGCTTCTGAAAGGGCTTTAAGCAGATAATATTTATTACTGTCAGGCTTACTCATAGTCACGTAATAATTACCAATATCAATCAGCGCCTTCACTTTATTACTATCTTTCTCTTTAGCCGGCTTCGCCAACAGAGAATCAAGAGCAGTTTGTTGTGCACCTGATGAAAGCGCTAAAACTCCAAACAAAACACCAGCAATCAGCTTAAACATTGATGAGTTTTTACTTTTTAAAATTCAGCCAATCTGCCACATCATTTTTTTTCCTCCTGCTCACCGGTATCTGCACATCTTTATTGATCAGCAGTTCTCCTCCTTCACCTTTTATATATTGCTTTACATGATCTCTATTTACCAGGTAGGAATGATGTACCCGGCAAAATCCATATTCAGTGAGAAGGTCTTCATACTCACCAAGATTTATGGAAGAACATACGGATAAGTTGTCCTGACAATAGATATATGTATATTCCTTTTTTGCTTCGCAATACAGGATATCCTGCACAGCTATCATCTTGTACCCGTTCAACACCGGTACAGCTATCCGGTTGCTTTTCTGATGCGGATGGGCCAGCGTGTGTATTAGGTTTTTCAATTCCTCCTCCACCGACTTTTTTTCACGGGTCTTTACTTTTACCACAGCTTTCACAAGTTCTTCTATTTCCAAGGGTTTCAGCAGATAATCCAACGCATTGAACTTTATAGCCTGCATGGCATACCGCTCGTAGGCCGTCACAAATATTACCGCAAAGTTGAAACTGGAAAAACGGGTCAGCAGATCAAACCCGGTTTCTGCACCTAACTCCACATCGAGGAATACTATTTCGGGATTATACTCGAGAATAGCCCGGTACGCACTGTCTATATCCCCGGCCTGTGCCACCAGCCAAATGTCCTGCGAACAATATTTCTGCAATAATATCTTCAGAACTTCCCTGTCGCGGGGGTCATCATCTACAATAACAGCCTTAAACATAAAGTGTGTGGTGTCAAGAATTAAATTACAAAATAATAACCCCTATGGTCTTCTCCAAAAATGTTAATATTATTTTCGGATTGAATGGTTCAGGCAAAACTACGAAGGGCCATTTCTATATCTTCAATGAGCAATCCACTATCCTCCAGCCCTGCATACATGCGTATATACCGGTGTTCCCTGTTGTCGGGATCAAAGTCGGTTAGTTTTAATCCTGCACATTTCGGTATCACCAGGCTTTCATGTCCGCCCCAGCTTACTGCCATCATAATATGCCGGAGTGATTCACAAAATCGAACTATATCTTCCCTTTTATGTGAGGTAAGGGTAAACGTAAGCAAACCACAGGCACCTTCCATCTGCGTTTTCGCCAATTCATACTGCGGGAAGGTTTCATCCAATGGAAATAATACCGACTCCACCTTTGGATGTTGCTTCAGAAACCGCAGCACTTCCTTTGTCGTTCGGGTGATGCGTTCCATCCTTACCGGTAAAGTACGTAATCCGCGGATCAGCAGCCATGCATTGAAAGGCTGTATGCCACTCCCGATATTCAGGTACTCGCTGTTGAATATCTTCTTCATCATACCATGGGTGCCACTAAGCACACCTCCTAATGTATCGCTGTGACCCCCAATATACTTGGTAGCCGTTTGCATCGCTATATCGATCCCCATTTCGATGGGCTTCTGATACAACGGTGTACAGTAGCTGTTATCGATCAGGGTGACAATACCCCTTGATCTTGCAAAACTGGCAACTTCCTTTATTGGCTGCAACGCAAAATCCCAGCTGTTGGGAGACTCCAGGTAATAAAATGTGGTGTTAACTTGAGTAGCATTTTCCCAGTTCCTAAGCTTAGTCCCGTCAATGTATGTAACAGTTATATTAAAGCGGGGCAAAATAATGTCGAACATTTTTTGTACCCAGCTGTAGGGCTTGGCAACTGAAACAATATGATCGCCTGATTTTATATTTGCAAAAATACCGGCAAAGATGGCGGCCGCTCCGTTATTGAACACCAGGCAATCCTCAGCGCCATCCAACGCAGCTAATTTTTTTCGGAGAATATCCACAGTAGGATTAAGACCACGACTATAAAGATAGCCACCCATTTCGTTTTCAAACGCTTCATGCAGATCGGCTACTTTTCTAAAAGTAAAATTGCTGGTTTGCATGATTGGCGGAGCCACCGCATTAAAATAATGCTCCCTGTCTTCACCAAGTTCATTGATTATTTGTGAAATATCCATCAGGATGCTGTTTCTACGGTTTTAGCCCGTTTATGGTTGAATAAAAAATATATTAGAATAAAAACTGCAAGCACCCCTATACCAATCAGTGCTGCTTTCGGGTCTGCAAAGGCGATGCTTGTTCCAACAAATAGATAAGCCAGTATAAAAATAACAGGCATTACGGGAAACAATTTCATTTTGTAAATACCTGTTCCGTCAAGATGCTTTGTTTTTTTTCTAAACCAGAAAATAGTGGCACTGCTGAGTACCATTCCAAAACAATCCAGGAAAATGGTGAAAGTGAGTATCTTTTCAAATTGCTGGGAAAAGAATAAAATAACTATACAGATAGCGGCGAATACCGTCAGCGAAAAAGTGAGTACATTATTCTTTTCATTTTGTTTGGCAAATACTTTAGGCAGGCTACCGTCCGCTCCCATCGCATACATCACACGGGGATTACTCATCAGCAAACCATTCACATATGCTAATACACCAAGAAAAAGGAAAGCAGAGAATATTTCTGCGCCTCTGGTACCAAATACCTTATCCATTACCACAAAAGCTACTTCCCGTTCGTTTTTCATGCTGTCAAAACCCACTACGTTAAAATAACTGAGGTTAGCAAGCAAATACACAACTATGATTACGGTGATCCCTATAAAAATGCCCTTTGGTATATTCCGGGAGGGCTTGTCCACATCCTGACCAAAGTTGATCGTTTGTTGGTAACCGCCATAGGTAAAAGAAACAGCGATGAGGCTTATACCAAGGCTTTTAATCCAGTCCATGGTACTGAATGAAGTGCTGGTTTGCTTTACTGTTTCCGTGGCATAGTGCTGTGGAAAGAAAAGGGCAGCAATCAGTACAAGCAGCATAGCTATCTTAATAAGCATCAGGATATTTTGTGTACGGGAACTTATCCGAAGTCCACGAAGATTGATGCCATAAAAAACAATAATGGCTACACAACTCAGTAATGCCTTATGAATATCTGTCCAATCGCCCGGGAATAGTTTTAAGATATAACCACTACCGATCAAAGCTACACCGCTCAGACTGGCCGCATTGCTTACCAGTATCACACAGTTGATTGCAAAGGCAATGCTGGGATGATAGGCTTTCGCAAACACTTTATAGTAGCCGCCGGTAACGGGGTAGCGGCTGCCTATCTCTGCATACGTTAAAGCACCACATAAAGCCACCAGCCCCCCTATGATCCAAGCGCTGAAATACACAGAAGGGTTGAGTGCATCCTTAGCGCTGGTAGCGGCGGTACGAAAAATACCCATACCGATCACCAGCCCTATAACGATCATGGTAAAAGAAAACAATCCTAACTTGTTCTTTGGAGTCATGGCTTGAAGATACAAATAAAAGCCTCTACCTTTATGAGGCTATCAGCCCGGTTTCTATGAAAAAAACCACCTGCACTTTCATTTTTCTTTTCTTTATTAAATTCTGTTTGGGCCAAACAGCAATACCCGATTCTTCAAAAACAATGGATAGTGTGGTGCTTAAAGCATTTGACCAAAAAACTGTGGTTACACTATGCTGTGCAGTTCCGATGAAAGAACCAGTATTTTCTCCTAAAACATCTCTTGTAAACGGGTTGAATGCTGTGGCCGGTGTACGGATGGAAGAACGTTCCCCTGGCAGCTACCGCCTCAGTATCCGCGGCAGTTCTTTACGTTCACCATTTGGTGTACGAAATATCAAAATGTACTGGAATGGCATACCGGTTACAGATCCCGGCGGGAATACCTACTTCAACCAGTTTGCCTGGAATAATTTTTCCAATATTGAAATTGCAAAAGGTCCTGCTTCCAGTATGTATGGTGCCGGTACTGGTGGACTGGTTTTGCTGGACCGTACCGGCGAACGATGGAAAAACGGGATTACGGTTGAAAATATTACCGGCAGCTACAGCCTTCATAATTTCTTTCTCACCGCCCGGGCAGGAAGCAGATCAGGCGCAACTGGCATAAACAATGGCACTGAGCATATCATTTCCTATGCACACAACCAAACAGATGGTTACAGAATACATACAAATATGCGGCGAGATAATTTCACCTGGACCGGCAAGATGAAATGGGACAAGCACCTTCTCACAACCTCAGTGTTGTTTACTGATATGTACTATCAAACGCCTGGTGCATTGACCTCAACTGAATTCAACGCTGATCCAAAGGCAGCGAGGCCAGCCGGGGGTGGTTTTCCCGGTGCAGTGGCAGCCAAAGCAGCTATATACCAGAAAAATATACTGGTGGGCATTACAGATGAAATAACACTTGCTGCCAGGCTTAAAAGCAATACCACCCTTTACGGCAATTTTGCACAGGTAAAAAATTCCGCTATCCGCAACTATGAAAGAAGAAATGAACCATCTTTCGGGGCCCGGTCATCCTTTCGCTACACTCCGCATATCGGCCGCATATTATTCAGCACCATTGCCGGTGTTGAATTTCAGCAAGGTTATTTTAATATACAGGTATCAAAAAACCGCAATGGCAATCCCGACACCCTGCAAACCAATGATGATGTAAGCAGCACTGCCCTTGTCTTGTTTACACAGATAGAAATGCACAACACCACAAATAGCTGGGGCCTGGTGACCGGCATCAGTAACAATAGCAACCGTCTTTCCATTACCCGCCTCAACAACTACCCCGTTTTCGCTCAGCAGCGCCATTACAGGAATGAACTTACCCCACGTATTTATTTCTGGAAAAGATTTAATACCAAAAAGATCAGTTTATCATGGACGGCCACCGTATCAAAAGGGTTTTCACCGCCCACCACGGCCGAAGTGCTGCCATCCACTGGTACCATCTCATCCAGCCTTGAAGCTGAAAAAGGCTGGAATTATGAAAGCACCATTACTACCGGTCTGTTTAAAAAAAAACTGGAAATAGGCCTCACAGGT
>CALSAT010000156.1:0-8325 GCA_943372905.1 Bacteroides fragilis
AGACGGCTGATGGCACTGAAACCATAATATAATAAGGCACATCCGATCAGGCTTACAATAAAAGCCACTACAGCATTATTGGTAAAGCTGCTGCTGCAAATACTGATAGCTGTGAACACCGCCGCCAGGAAGAACAAGCCAATATAAGAACCGATAGTGGCCCCCATATCTATACCCTCATTGGAGGACAAACGCTGAATAGAAACAATATAAATGATGGTAGGCAGCAGTGCAATGAATACTACAATAAGGCTGGCAAAATACTTACCGCCGATGATCTGCCAGCGGCTCAGCGGCCGGGTTTGCAATATCTCATAAGTGCCCGTTTTAAACTCCTCCGCAAAACTGCGCATAGTAATAGCAGGAATCAGCAGGAGAAGCACCCAGGGTGCCAGTTGAAAGAATTTATCCAGGGTGGCATAGCCAAAGTCGAAGATATTATCATCAAACACAAACAGCACCAGCCCGTTTACCAGCAGGAAAACGACAATAGCGATATAGCCGGTAAGGCTGCTGAAAAACTGGCGGAGCTCTTTTTTACAAACGGACCACATGAGGATGCAAAATAGTTGAAAAGTTAACAAGTTGGGAAGTTAACGGGGTAGTTTCCTCAGTCAGGCCAAAAGATCGCTATTTAAATAATAAAAAATAAAAAAGTTGACAGGGACTACCTTGTCAACTTGCCATTCTTAAAACTTATAAATTTATTCTATACCGCAAAACTCTCCCCGCAGCCACAGGTGCGGCTGGCGTTGGGGTTGCTAAAGTAAAATCCTTTGCCATTCAGCCCGTCAGAAAAATCGAGGGTGGTATTTACCAGGTACAAAAAACTTTTGAGGTCTGTCACCACCTTCACGCCATTATCCTCAAATACCTGGTCCATGGGCTTTTGTTCATTATCAAAATCCAGCTTATAACTGAGGCCGGAACAGCCACCACCCACCACACTTACCCGCAGAAAATAGGAAGGATCGTCTGCCACACCGGCATCGGCCAGCAATTGGGCCACTTTGCCTTTGGCCTTATCGCTTACATATATTGCATTATCTAATGCTACACTCATGTTTTAAGATTTGAGTTATGAGCTACGAGTGGAGATTCCTTAACTTTTGGGTTCTGCTCGCAGCTCTAAACTAGTAGCTCGCAGCTTTCCTAATGAACTACACTTTCTTCAAACTTAATTTCTTCCAGGCCGTTCTTTTTACGGTAATCGTTGATCGCTGCTTTGATAGCATCTTCTGCCAGTACAGAGCAGTGTATCTTAACCGGGGGAAGATTCAGTTCTTCCACGATGGTCATGTTATCGATGGTTACAGCTTCATCAATTGATTTGCCCTTTAACCATTCTGTAGCCAGTGAAGAAGAAGCGATAGCAGAGCCGCAGCCAAAGGTCTTGAACTTGGCGTCCTTGATAACACCAGTGGCTTCATCCACTTCAATTTGCAAGCGCATAACATCGCCGCACTCCGGAGCGCCTACCAACCCGGTTCCTACATTTGCCTTGCTTTTATCCAGTGTTCCTACGTTCTTAGGATTCTGGTAGTGGTCGATCACTTTTTCTGAATATGCCATTATTATAAGTTTAAATGTTTTCAAGTTTATTGTTAACGAGAACACTGAAGGAGGTAATAACTTGTCAACTTACCACCCTCTTAACTTTTCAACAATTAATGGTGCGCCCACTCAATGCTGTTCATATCAATCCCCTCTTTGAACATTTCCCAGAGAGGGCTCATCTCCCGGAGCTTATTCACCGTATTTGTCACCTGTTCTATCGTATAATCTATTTGCTCTTCTGTAGTAAACCGTCCCAAACCAAAACGAAGCGAACTATGCGCCAGGTCATCACCAAGGCCCAATGCTTTCAACACATAAGAAGGCTCCAGCGAAGCAGAGGTACAGGCCGAGCCTGATGACACCGCAATATTCTTGTTAAAGCCCATCATCAACCCTTCTCCCTCCACATACTTGAAAGAGATATTGGTCACATGCGGCAATTTATGGTTGATGTCGCCATTCAGATAGCTCTCTTCTATTTTCAGTAACTCAGTTTGCAGTTTATCCCGCAGTTTGCTGATGCGGGCCGTTTCCTCTGTCATTTCATTGATGCAAATCTCGCAGGCTTTACCAAAGCCCACAATACCGGGCACATTCAGTGTTCCGCTGCGCATACCTCTTTCATGGCCACCACCATCTATTTGGGCAGTTACTTTTACCCGTGGATTCTTACGGCGAACATATAAAGCTCCAACACCTTTTGGCCCGTACATTTTATGTGCGGTAAAGGCCAACAGGTCTATACCATCCTTGTTTACATCCACCGGAATCTTACCCACGGCCTGTACAGCATCAGAAAACACCAGCACTCCGTGCTTTTTCGCAATGGCACTGATCTCTTTCATCGGCATGATGGTCCCGATCTCATTGTTGGCATACATAATAGCGATCAGTATGGTGGTTGGCTTAATAGCCGCTTCCAGTTCTGCCAGATCTATCAGACCGTTGTCCTTTACTTTCAGGTAAGTTACTTCGCCGCCTGATTTTTCAATATGCTTACAGGTATCCAGTACAGCTTTGTGCTCAATATTGCAGGTGATGATGTGATTGCCTTTGCTGGCGTACATTTCATACACGCCTTTTATGGCCAGGTTATCGCCTTCAGTAGCGCCGGAGGTAAAAATGATCTCCTTGGGGTCGGCACCGATCAGTTTAGCCACCTGCTCACGGGCATAATCTACGGCTTCTTCTGCCTGCCAGCCAAACGGGTGGTTACGGCTGGCCGCATTACCAAATGCGTTGGTAAAAAAAGGGATCATCGCTTCCACCACCCTCGGATCGCAGGGCGTAGTGGCATTATGATCTAAATAAATAGGGAAATTCAGCATAAAATGTATTAATCGTTGTTCGTTTCAATCAACACAAAATTAGCCCAAAAGGTTCTAAATGAAAGGGGTAATTTCGGGATGCCGGCCGATTTTTCCGAAATCGAAAGCCTGCCCCCTAAACCCTTTATATGCAAAAAGTTGAGCATATCGGCATCGCCGTAAAAAGCCTCAGTTATTCAGTGCCATTGTTTGAACAACTGCTGAATACCAACTGTTACAAAACCGAATCGGTAGAATCTGAAAAAGTGAATACAGCTTTTTTCCGCCAGGGCGAAACTAAAATAGAACTCTTAGAAAGCTCAGACCCCGACGGTGTCATTGCCCGCTTCATCGAAAAAAAAGGCGAAGGCATGCACCATATTGCCTTTGAAGTTGCCGATATTGAGGCAGAGATGGACCGGCTGAAAAATGAAGGCTTTATCCTTTTGTCCGACAAACCCAAAAAGGGGGCAGATAATAAAATGATCTGTTTTTTACACCCCAAAACCACGAATGGTATTTTGATTGAACTTTGCCAGGAAATAACCACATAAACACCGTCTTGTATGAAAAAAATATTCCCTTTTGCCTGTATCGTACTTACCATGGCATGTAACAATGCAGCTAAAATTAACACACCGGCCTCCGGTAATACCGGGAATGACGAATTGTATAAGAAATACCAGTTGGATAAGATACAACTGCCCCCGGGATTCAGCATTTCAGTCTATGCAGAAGTGCCTAATGCCCGCAGCATGTGCTTTGGTACCAACGGAACCCTTTTTGTAGGTAACCGCGACAAAGACAAGGTGTACGCAGTAGTAGACGCTGACAAAGATGGCCGGGCTGAAAAAGTATATGTAATTGATGAAGGACTGAATATGCCCTGTGGCGTGGCTTTTCGCAATGGCAGCCTGTACGTGGCCGAGGTAAACCGCATACTCCGCTATGACGACATAGAAAATAAACTCAGTAATCCACCCGGGCCGGTAGTGGTGAATGATAAATTGCCCACCGAAAAACATCATGGCTGGAAATACATAGCCTTCGGCCCCGATGATAAACTCTATGTGCCGGTTGGCGCCCCCTGCAACGTATGCAAGCGGGATGACCCTGTTTATGCTTCCATTTCCCGAATGAATCCTGATGGCAGCAACCTCGAAGTCTTTGCATCAGGGGTAAGAAACAGTGTGGGGTTTGCCTGGCATCCGCAAACAAAAGAATTATGGTTTACCGAAAACGGCCGCGACAATATGGGTGATGATGTGCCGGCTGATGAACTGAACCATGCCCCGCAAAAAGGCATGCATTTCGGTTTCCCATATTGCCACCAGGGCGATACACCTGACCCCGAGTTTGGAAAAGACAAGAACTGTGCAGACTATACTGCACCGGCACAAAAGCTGGGCCCGCATGTGGCCGCTTTAGGAATGCGTTTCTACACAGGTAATATGTTTTTACCTGAATATAAGAACCAGATATTCCTGGCCGAGCATGGAAGCTGGAACCGGTCGCAAAAGATCGGGTACCGTATCATGCTGGTAAGGTTGCAAAATAATAAAGTGGTGCAATACCTTCCCTTTGCCACCGGCTGGCTGGAAGATAACGGCAATGTGATCGGCCGTCCTGCTGATGTGCAGGTAGCAGCAGATGGCGCCCTGCTGGTAAGTGATGATAAGGCGGGGGCAGTGTACCGGATCGTGTTTGCAAATTGATGCTGCTGTATTGCTCTGCGGGACTTCCAAGTCCAGTAGCCCTATTCTTCCGCTTGCAGCGGAAGGAGAAAGCACTGATTTTATAATTATCATCTTATAAAAACCAATCCAAACTAAACTCCCTGTTTATCAAAGCTATTATTTCATCCATCTTCTGAGCTTCGGGCACCTTTCCGTCAAACACTTCCGGATCATAATAATGATAAAACCTGTACCCAGACTTAGTAGCTACTTCCAACGCCACTCCTCCGGAATGACCAATAGCAACTTTTGTATCCAGCTTATTTACATCCGGCAAAGTCATTATCTCCAGGTCAAATACTTTTTTTACAAATGCAGGCCAGCCGGATACTGGTTTATTTTTTATTCTTTCTCCATTTATCCAATCAATGGACTGACTGTCTTCTGTGAGGTGAGTAGCAAAAAAACCGGTCGTTCCACTCCATTGGCCATCAACACACTTTATTTCCAGCAATTGAAAGCTATCTGTTGACGACGGGCTGTACCAAACCCGTAATTGAAGAGAGTCAAATCCTGCTTCCAGGTAGTCGAGCCTCAGTTTTTTAACCACCTGCTCTTTGTATATATAAGCCCTGATTGGAGTAGAGTCTTTAGCCAATGGAATATCTTTTGAAAAGGGGGCAGCAGAATCGCCCTGGCTTTTACAACCAAAAAAAAACATACCAATCCAAACAATTACAATATTTCTTATTTTAATTAATGCCATCGTGCCGCATACTTTATTTGAATGATATACCATTAGTCTAATTTAGTTCATTCACAAATTTCTTCTACCTTTAAGATCATTTAACCAAAAACCTTTCCTCATGTCTGCCTTAACCGCCGAACTGCAAACGTTCATCAAAGAATCCGATTCCATATTTGCTGCTACAAAAAAAATAGCTCTTGCTTTGCCTGCCAACACAGCACAGGTATGGCCCGGCGGCGCTACATTCAGTACCATACAGGCAGCTATCAACAGTATTACCGGCGCCAGTCCGCAGGAACAATACCAGGTGGCCGTAGGCCCGGGTACTTATAACGAGAATGTGGTGATGAAAGACTATGTGTATGTGATCGGTTCCGGGCAGGATGTGACCATTATTACCGCACCGTCTCAATCAAGTCCTTTCAATGGGGTGGTTAACTCCGCCTCAGGTGGAGGTATCAGCGAACTGACCATTAACGCACCCGGTGCAGGCTGGGGCAATTGGCCTATTGGCATAAAAGTCTGCGGCAGCGGCAAGTTTCATGTTAGTGGCGTAACGATCAACAGCGGCGCAGGTGCCAATGGTGATAATGCCCGGGGTATTACCAATAACACCGGCTCTTATGCCGGCAATGTCATCGTAAGTCAAAGCATCATTAATGTAACCGGTGATTCCCAAACCACTTGTGTAGGGTTAGATCTTTTTGGCATGAGCGGGTTGACCGCACTGGTCAACCTTACAGCCATACAATGCAATGGCGGAGCTCAGAATTTTGGTGTTTCCACAGCGGGTAATGCTTCCGTTACACTGGATGATTCCAAGATCATTGCTAATACCTGGGCATTGTATAATTCAGACGGGGCTTCTCCCATCACAGCTAACCAATGTACCATTTCTGGGCCTGTGTCCAATGGCGTGGTGGTAAACAATTAACCCAGGCTATCATTGATACAAAACTGGTTTCGCTCTTTCCATTGCGGGCACTCCGCATGGCCAAAACAGTATATTTGGATATGGTGAAGAATTACCTGTTTCTGGTGCTGCTTCTGTCCCTCCTGGCATCTTGTGCCAAAATAGATTACCCGGAAAGGACGCAGTTGCTGCCCGTCAGAAGCACCGGCGATGCCCCCATTAATGGGAAATATAAGAACATGGGTTCCGATACATCATGGGGCCGTCCTTTTACCCTTTGGACAGCTTTAACGCTGCATACTAAACAATTCATACCCGATTCATTACTGCCCTATCCCGATGCAGTAGTGGAATTGCAGTTGCAACGGCGCAGAAAACTCAGTGCCCGGCTTATCAATGACACACAACTCATAGAAGAAAGAATACTGAAAGGCCGCATCCGGGATGGCTACTTCACCGTTCGCCGCAAAGTAAGGTACTTCGGCTTACCGTTCCTGTACCTAAGGTATAGTGATTATAAAGTGCAACTGGGTAGTGATAATAAGCGGCAATTGCTGGTAGATGCTGTATCATCCAGATTTGGCTGGATATTTATTATGAGTGCAGGTACTGCAGACCAGTACCATTTCGAATTTGAGAAAAAATAATCGTATTTATTTGTTGCCAGGCCTGTTCAGTGATATTTACTATTAATTCATAACGCCGTATCATTTTATATCACACCAGGGCCATTTTCTCCAGTTCAGTTCTTACGACCCGGCCTTCCACTGTCGACCATTTTACCAACCGGATACAACCGCCTGCTATTTCGATACCCGTAATATCCCCGTCACTAAAGCAACAGCAGCCGGTATTGAAATAAACAGGTTTCATGCTCATATAATCTACTGATACAGCGGTAAATTCCTTTTCCCGTTTCTTTATTTCATTCAGCAGTTTATCCAATTCGCCTTTGTTGTTTTCCTTCTGCGCCAATTGAAACTGTTTATACAAGCGTTCCAGGTGAGTAAGTGATGCAAATACAGGCTGGTGGGTGTGCCCGGTCACCAGCAGCAGGTCTTGCTGCTCGGCCGCCCATTCATACATGATATGGTTATGCAGGGTTTTCTTTTCCGCATCATACGCAGGAGTATTCGGGTTGATGCGGAGAAATGCCTGCAACGGCGCCCAGATATTAGCCACAAAGAATTTGCTGAACCAGTTACCATCGCTCTGCGCATCGCCCTGGTGGCCATGGGTAAGGAAGAGGGTCAATGGGGGCTGTTGATTGTCGAGTGTGGACTGTTGACTGCTAACCATCATCTGCAATACCACTCCTTCATATACTTTCACCTTTTCTTTAAAGATGCTGCGCAATTGCCACCCGGCAAATGGGTCATTGTCCCAATACAGGTCGTGGTTGCCAAATACCTTACTATACTTTTGTTTCGCCAGGAATTGTCTCTCTGCTTCAAAAGTGGCAGCGTTATACTTTTTCACCTGCCAAAGAGAGTTCTCCCATAGTTCCTCGCTATCGCCCAGGTTAATAAAATAAAAATCCTGGTCATAATAATATTGAAGTGCGGCGAGGTAATTAGGCTCGGCCAGGGAAAAATCATCAGCACCATTGCGGCGGCCTTTATGCTGGTCAGAAAAGATAATGAACTTACCTGTTTGCGGATCAAACGGGATAACGGGGCCTTTCTTCCCTGGTTCTTTTGTGATATGTTCATACAATTCGGTCAGCGCTTTGAATATCCGCTCCCGGTTAGGCTTAGAAGAGAATTTGGCCGCCGCCCATAGTACTGGCCGTAATAATATTTTGCGCAGCAGTTTTCTCATGTTATTCTTTCAATTACAATTTATACCATTTTGATAAGATGAACGGCCGCAGCAGTTTGCAACGATCAATTCTTCACAAAAAAAGCAATATCCAAGAAGCTGAAGGCATGTCTTAGTCAGCCAAAATTCTGCATCCGGCCCTTTTCACAGGCAATCTACTACCGGCCTGCTGAAAGGCTTTTCCTGTATAAGGGAGGCTCAGGATACCTGTTACAGCATCGGAGATGTTCCCATGATATTCCCATGATGTCTCCATGATATTCCCATGATGTTCCCATTAATATATGGATGGGAACATCATGG
>CALSAT010000157.1:0-8269 GCA_943372905.1 Bacteroides fragilis
CAATCTCCACCAGCGTACCATGGTCTTTCATTTTATCATTGATGGCGACAGGAATACCAAATGGTTTTTTAGCCGCATGGCATTCAGCAATCAGTTGCTTGTAGCGGGGCTCAAAGATGTGCAGATTCAGGTCTTCACCAGGATATACCACAATACCAAGAGGAAAAATGGGAATGAAATTGGTCATTCAATTGTATTAAAAGTGAAAAGATAATAGTTTTTTCTGCGCTGTGCTCACTCTAAATTATTCAGTCTTATCTTTTAACTCTTTCAGTCTTGCATATTTCAAAAACGTATAATACGCTGTCATCTTTGCACATGTATAACCGGCATGGCCATCAAGAAAGCCCATTTTCAAAATATAGTAATGGAAAAAGGTAAAGCCCGGCGACAGCCTCAGTTTGAACCAGGAGGCTTTTTTGCCCTGCTGAAAATATTTTTCTGCATTCAGCATGGCATAGTTTGTCATTTTAGTAACATAATCGGGCATGTCTGCCATTGTACGGTGCAGTACCGCTCCTTTTAATTTAAGGATGGTTACCTCATCCGGCAACTGCAATTCCTCATGCACTGGCGCATCATTCCAGTGTACCCATTTTTTATTGAACAGCCGGATATGATGATCACCGCCCCATTCACCATACTTGAGTTCCCGGGCGCCGAGGAAGCTTTTAAATGTAATATCGTACACTATTTTTTCTCCCGCAGAACTAAAGGATAATAAGGACCGTTTCAACTCTTCATCCACTGCTTCATCGGCATCGAGGCTCAGCACCCAATCGTTTTTAGCCATTGCAGTGGCTTTATTCTTTGTTTTGCCAAACCCTTCCCAGGTGCCTTCATGCAGGCGAACGCCGAACTGCTTTATGATCTGCTGTGTGCCATCTGTACTGCCATTGTCATACACAACAATATCATCGCTTACCCCCTGCAGACTTTGTAATGTGTCTGCAATGATGGTGGCTTCATTCCGGCAAACGATAACGATAGAGATGTTGGTCATTGCTGCAAAGATTACATCTTTTTAAAGCGCCGCCAAGTTTTACCGCTTCAGCCATTTCCACCACCACAGTACAATAAACGCATAACTGAAAACACCATACTGCACTTCCAGCCCAATATCGAATATAAAACTGAATGCGGTGGAAGCATGGAGCATCCACCATAATAATTTATGCTGCACCCTTATAAAAAAGGGAACCAGCATCACAAAGCTGAACAATAAGAATCCCGGCCAACCACAACCGGCCCCATACATCAGCCATTCAGAAGAGGGATTGATCTTATCCGTTTCAATCATCTGTGGATAAGCGGCATGGTACCAGGCTTCTGTTTCCCGCAGTACATCACCAAAGCCTACCCCGGCAACACGGTGCTGTGTGAGCACACTCCATCCGGCTTTCAGGGAGATCACCCGCATGGCATCATTAGCACCAGGTAAGTAATTTGCTTCTTTAAAATAACCAAAATCATATCGGATATACCGTACCCTGTTTTGGAAAGTAGGCAGCGCAACCCAGGCCATTATTGGTAATGCGATCAGCACGGCCAGCAGGCCTAATCCATATTGCCATTTTAGTTGCTTCACGATCAGCCATATTGCGAACATCAGCAGCATGATATAAAAAGAAAACAGTCCGGTCCTGGCAGCGAGTATGTGTAAGAAGATGATCAGCCAGGCAGCTATCACCGCCAGTATGATTGATAGGGTCTTCTCTTGCTTTCTTTTATATATTACTAACCAGGCCGACAGCAGTACCGCCACACTTACCAGCCAACTGAACCGCACATGATCATTACGAAGCGGTGTTATAATTGTCTTTGCCTGCAGGTAGGCATCATGCACTGCTGCCATGTTATTTATGTATTGCAGCATGCACCATATTGTTGCTGCTACTATTATAGTGATAAAAATATAGGCCAGCCAATCCCATATTTTCTGCGGCAGATTTACCGGCCCTGCAAAGGCCAATGGCAATAATATCAACGGTAATTTTATCCGAACTATCTCCTGCCATTTATCTGCATCTTCACTCCACCAGCCGGATATCAGCGGCAACAGGAAAAGTAAACTCATGCTCCACAATAAGGGGGAAGTGAAAAAAGAAACCAGTTGTTTTTTTATATCTCTATGCAAAAATGAAACTGCGAGGAACAGTCCCATGCTTACCGACAAGGCTGCTCTTGAAATAAAGAGCGACAGCAGCATGGCTACAAAAAGTATAAAAATGACAGTGGGACGCCAGCCATTGTGTAACTTGTTAAGCATACTTTTGTAAACGTACAACATCCCATTCATTTCATGTGGTCTGAACTATTAAATCAATTGCGGCAGGGTGATATTAAAGCATTAGCGAGAAGCATTTCGCTGGTGGAAAATGAACAGCCGGGCTATGAGGATATGCTCCGATCGCTACCGGCATCGGCGGCAAAGATAATCGGCATTACCGGGCCGCCCGGCGCTGGTAAGAGCACATTGGTGGATTCTTTAATCAGTTTACTGGTTAATTCGGGAAAGCGGGTGGCTGTACTGTGCGTAGATCCATCATCCCCTTTTAATCTCGGCGCTTTACTCGGTGACCGTATAAGGATGAGCGATTGGTACACCCATCCCAATGTATTTATCCGCTCACTGGCCACCCGCGGCTCTATGGGTGGACTGCATCCTAAGATCATTGAGATAACAGATTTGCTGAAAGCTTTTCAATTCGACCATATTATTGTGGAAACGGTGGGTGTGGGACAAAGTGAAATTGAAATTGCCGGGCTGGCTGATGTGACCGTAGTGGTGGTGGTGCCGGAAGCGGGTGATGAAGTGCAGACCATGAAGGCCGGCCTGATGGAAATTGCCGACATCTTTGTGGTAAACAAAAGCGACCGGCCTGATGCCGATACATTCGTAAGAAACCTGCGGCTGATGCTGGCCCCTGCTTTTGGCAAACACTATAATGAAGTGCCTGTGGTAAAAACAGTGGCGTCGCAAAAGGAAGGAGTGGAGGAACTGCTTTCTATTATCCTGAATCAATTACAGAAATCTCATCTTACTGATAAAACATTCTGGCTGCTGGCAGAAAAAGCTTTTTACCTGATAGAACAGAAACGGATGGCCGACATCAGTAAAGCAGACCTTAAAAAGGAAATTGAAAGCGTTTATCAAAAAGGTAATTTCAACCTGTACAAATTTATTGCTGATAAATACTAAGTATGGAACTGATACCGAATGAAGGGCTGCCACGGGTGGCCAAATGCGAACCGGCCGGCATTACGGTGGAACCGGGCAAAGTATATTCCTGGTGCAGTTGTGGCCTTACACAGAAAGAACCTTTCTGCGACAGTGCGCATAAGAATATAGAAGGCCTGCCTTTCAGAAGCGTTAAAGTGGCTTTTGATACGGTGGAAGAAGTATGGTTTTGCCAGTGCAAACAAACCAGGACGCCTCCTTTTTGCGATGGCAGTCATAAAAACGTATAACCTGTTCTCAATAACTCTTTGCTGATGAAGATCATCGATTGTTTTACTTTCTTCAATGAACTGGACCTGCTGGAGTTCCGGCTGAAACTGCTGGGCCCGCATGTCAGTCAGTTTGTGATCGCCGAATCAAACCTTACTCATTCGGGTGCAGCGAAGCCGTATCTTTTCGAGGAAAATAAAAAAAGATTTGCGCCGTGGCTGGATAAGATCACATATATACCGCTGCAACAATCAGCAGAGGGATTATCGTTCAACCAGCATGAAACAACATACAATCCTGCAAGTGCTTCCTGGAAACTGGAGAATGAACAACGTAATGCGCTGTCTGCGGCGTCGGGCCTGGCGGCTGATGATGACCTGGTGATGGTAAGCGACCTGGACGAGATACCTGACCCTACGGTGCTAAAGAAGCTGGCCGGGATAAAAGAACCGGTGGCGTTGTCTATGCTTTTTCATTACTATTTTTTTAATTGCCAGAATACCGGTCATGAAAGGTGGTGGAATGGTTCTATTGTGGCTACGGGCAAACAATTCAGGCAACTGACACCCCAGCAACTGAGAGATCAACGAAATGATCTGAGGAGAATAAAGAAAGGGGGCTGGCATTTTTCTTACCTGGGTGGCATTGAAAAGATCAAACAGAAGATCCGCTCTTTTGCGCATACTGAATTTAATAAGGAGGAATACCTGCAGGATGATTATTTGCTGAAAGCTATTACCAAGGGAGAAGATATCTTTAAACGGGAAGGTGTTTCATTCAAATTCGTGTCGCCTTATTACTATCCTGACTGGCTGCGCAAAGAAATGATGGGGTACCCGGCCTTTCTGCATATTACCACGAAAGACAATGCCTTTACCCGGCTGGCCCATAGTATCCGGAGGGCTATTGCATAATGTTTCTTTATCATGGATGCACCTACCTATATACCTGACCAGCCGCTTGTGTCGATCGCTATGTGTACGTATAATGGGGCGGCGAGTATCAAAGCGCAACTGGACAGCATTATCCATCAAACCTACGGGCATCTTGAGATAGTGATCGTGGATGATTGCTCGACTGATAATACTCCGGAACTGATCGGTGCATACCAGCAGTTGGATAACCGTATCCGCTTTTACCGGAATGAGCAAAACCTGGGGTATAACAAGAACTTTGAAAAGGCCTGCCTGTTAACGACGGGTGATCATATCGCTATCTCTGACCAGGATGATATCTGGGTGCTGCATAAAATAGAAACGATGCTGTCGAAGTGGGATAAGCAAAGTGTTTTTGTGTATTCTATTTCGAAAGATTTTTTTGGCGATGCCCCGCTGGATGGTGACGGGATAAAACCTATCCGCTACTATGAAGGCAGCATGCCGGAAAAGCTGGCTTTTGATTCTCCTATTCATGGTCATGCCTGTATGTTTCATCGTTCGTTGTTACAGGCGGCGGTGCCTTTTCCTGCCACTACTTATTACGACTGGTGGCTGAGCATGATCGCTTCTGCGACGGATAAAGTGAGTTGTATCAAGGAAACACTGACGCATCACCGCATACGGGCGGGCAACAGTTCCCGGACCCTGCTTGATATTAAGGAAAGGGAGGAACGTATTGACAAAGTGCGGCGGCAATGCATTACTCATATGGAGGCGTTTCTCAGTCAGCCTGCGGGCAGTGCGGCTACCCGAACAATTTTGGAGAAATATATTTCGCTGCTGCGCCGCAAAACCAGTAACCGCTTTTCCTGGTCTTTGTTTATTTTCTTTTTTTCTTACCGCCATATTGTTTTTCATTATAAGCGGAAGCGGAATATTTTTTCTATGCTGAAGAATTCTTTTAAAAAGAGCTTTACGGGGCTGTGAAGGATGGGGATAGGGGTGGCTGATAGTGAAGAAAGCCCATTTTTTCTCCCGGCTAAAATTCTAACGCTAATGGCTTAAGCAAACTCTTTCAGCGCTTAGGGGGATTTTCCCGAAGCTGAGGCTCGGACGCTGCGAGTGAGTGCTCCAACGCTGGTTGCTAAAGCTCTAACGCTGGTCGCTAAAGCCCTAACGCTGATTGCTAAAGCTCTAACGCTGGTTGCTAAAGCTCTAACGCTGATTGCTAAAGCTCTAACGCTGGTTGCTAAAGCTCTAACGCTGGTTGCTAAAGCCCTAACGCTGCTCGCTAAGACTCCAACGCTGGTTGCTAAAGCCCTAACGCTGATTGCTAAAGCTCTAACGCTGGTCGCTAAAGCTCTAACGCTGGTCGCTAAAGCCTTAACGCTGGTTGCTAAGGCTCCAACGCTGGTCGCTAAAGCTTCAACGCTGGTCGCTAAAGCCTTAACGCTGGTTGCTATAGCTCTAACGCCAGGAGTGGTAGTTAACTCTCTCAGCGCTTGGGGAGATTTTTCGGGATGTTAAAGAAAAATCCCGCTGCCGGGCAATGCCGGCGAACGGGATGGTACCATTTATGACTTGCTGACTTAGCTCCCGCCTGGCTCGGGGTGAATCTTTTGCCAGGGCCAGTTGTTGGTTTTTGTTGGACTGTTAACAGCGGTGTCAGGATTTCTGTTTCTTGAACTGTAAGCTATTTACCTGCATAAACTGGGGGCTGTTTGCATTATATATGGATTTGATATATTTTTTTACATCGAGAGCTGTGTTTACGAGGCCCAGGAGCGGATTGTACAGGGTGTTGTTTCTTCTGATGCGGCTGTTGCTCAAATTGGCGAAGGCGTTTCGTACTTCTGTATTGGCATTTCTAAATTCGGCGAGCTTTGCCTGATTGGCGCTGACCGTAAGATCTGTTTCGTTGGGGCTGTAATTACTTTCTGACTGAATAAGCTTTACCAACCGGGAGTACTGCTCTACCTTCTGATCGTAACTCTGCTGGCTGACGGAGATGGTCTTATCATTTTCGGGTGTTTCGTCTTCTGCCTTTTTCGTTTCTTCTTTTTGTGCACCGGCCCTTTTTCCGTTGAGTTTTCTGACGATGGCCCTTGCGTCTTTTATGGTTTCTGCGGTGGCTCTTGTTGCATCGAGGGCATTGATGATCCTGGTGACAAATGGTTTGAGGAGACTGAATGTTTCCATGCGTTTGTTGACGATACTGTTGAATGTTCTTTCGTTTGTTATTACATCTTCGAGTGCCGCCTGTGCCTGCTGATGGAGTATTTCGAGGTTGGCGATGGAAAGGGCGGGGTTGCCGGGATTGTAATCGTTGCCATATCCTTTGCAGAAGGTGATGAGTGATTCGAAGTTGTTTACGTTTTTTGCGTGGCCTGTTTCTGAAGTTGACATCATAATAATTTTTGTTTAGTGAATAAAAATGTAGGGGTCGAAATTAGAGTCCGTGCCGGAGTTGGAGAAGCCCTGAAATGTTAGTGTTTGTGAGGGTTGATTTTTGTTTGTGAAGTGTGGTGTTTGGTTTGTGAGGGGGAGTTTTTTATTTAGTAGCCGGGGAGGCGGAAAGAGTTTGCTGCGCAAATGGGGTTTTTATTTAAAACAGTAATATTGTTTCCTTCTTTCTTTTCTTGCTCTACTTTTTTTTCTTGATAAAAAAAGTAATCCCGCTTGAAGACGGGACAGGCGCCTTTTTTCCAGCCCACGCACAGCAACTCCGATTGCTTGAAAGTTGCTTTACAGGTTTCGATGTGATAGTGGAAGACTCTGCTGTCCCGCCATAAGCGGGATAAACTGTGTTATGCGATGCATCGAGAGGCACTGTGCCCCGCCCTGCCTTTTTTAAAGCAGTTAGTTTTCTTTTGAAGGGCGGGACAAGGCGCTGGATGTGGTTGATAGATTGGGAATAAGAAAGAGGTTTGCTTCGCAAATGTGGCGGGTACTTTATAGAGATTAACTGTTCTGATCTTTCTTCTCTTGCCTTACTTTTTTTCTTGATAAAAAAAGTAACAAAAAAATCAAGGACAAACAAATGCTCCCCGAGATAAACATCGGGACACGCCGCTGTTTGTCCGCCCACGCACAGGGACTCCGATTGGTTGTGAGTTGCTTTACAGGTTTCGTAGTGATAGTGGAAGACTCCGCTTCCTGCTATGCGATGCATCGAAAAGCGCTGTGCCCCGCCTTGCTTCTTTTAAAGTAGTACGTTTTCTTTTGGAGGGCGGGACAAGGCGCTGGATGTGGTTGTGAGATCGGGGAAGAGAAGTACAGCACATAACATTGGGTTCTATGTAAAGTTGTTTAAGGGTTCTGTTTTCCGCTATCGGTTTAATACTTATGATGAAACAGCACTCTTGTGGGTTATTTTCATTTATAATTTCAAAGGATAAAAGCCATAAGAACTATACAGGCTTTGCCTTCATTCACTTAGTATGTATATTTATATAGCGGCTGAGGTTTTTCACAAACTGGCGTTGTATACCATACTCATGCAGACCCTAAACGAAATATTTTCAGCGTATAAATTAAGTAAATCAGATGTCGATAAGCTTAGTATTGAAGCAAAAACAATTTCTATTGACTGCGGTAAGAAAGGTGTAACTAAGCAGCTTTCGTCAGTAACATGGGATTTATTTGATGAAATTTCAGATAAAGTTTGGTACTCGACAATGTCCAACTTTCAAAAAATATCCTTGGGCTTTCAACTGTATGAAATATTTCCGAGCTATTACCATTTCCTGACACCATTCTATCATGGAATTAGAAACAAGGTAATTGCTTACCCGAATGAAAAGGAAATCATATGGAAATACTTCATGAAATATTTAGCTTCAGAAAACTATTTTGCAGACCCTGTCGGTTATGTTTTGTTGGTCGATTTTTTTGAGGACGAAACAACAGTAAGAGAAACCTGGCAAGGATTAGTAAACAA
>CALSAT010000158.1:0-8063 GCA_943372905.1 Bacteroides fragilis
GAATACAGGAATTTGGCCTGGAATCCAAAAGGAGATAGACTTGCATCAGCAAGTGACGCATTGAGAATTTGGGACAATAAAGGAAATCATATTTCAGAGGGCAAATCTATAGACTATTTATGGGGTGTTGCTTGGAATAAAAAAGGAAACAGAATTATTACGTCAAGTTTAGAACAAAGAATAATACTTTGGAATAAAAAAGCGAAAAGAATAATGACAATTGAATAAAGGGCAGCCACTAACATGGGGTTCCTATGTAAAGCGGTTTGAAGGGTTCTGCTCTTTCCCATTGTTTTTTTCTGTTTGCCTGCACCTCTATTGTGAGTATATTAATAAGGGAGGAAACTTTTTTTCATTAACTGGCGTTATAAGTAATTATAACGACAAAACATAATAAATGAGGGTATACAGAAAAGCACTGATTGCAGTTGTCGTCTTATTCGCATTTTCTTGCGGGAAAAAGGATGACAATCCGGTAACCCCAGGCCCGAACATCACTTTTTCAAACTCGCCTTTTGATTTGCAGGGTGTGAATGCGAAATTTGCGAAAGATATTGCCTATGACAGTAAAGGCAGGACGCAGTTTGATATTTGGCTGCCTGGTTCTAACACACCCACAGGCCTGGTAATATATGTACACGGAGGAGGCTTTACAAGTGGTGATAAGGATTTTGTGTATGCTGTTCAGTCAGGTGGTGCCTGGGACTTCCCATCCGACATCCGGTTTTTACTTCAAAATAACATAGCTGTCGCTACTATTCGCTACACCCTGTTAAGTCCGGCAGGTGAAACAGAAGGAATCAGAAAACCTATGGGGGATGTAAGACGGGCTTTGCAGTATATCAGGTACCGGGCTACTGATTTCAATATTGACAAAAGCAAAATTATTTTGGCGGGTAATTCGGCAGGTGCAGGTACTTCGCTTTGGATAGCCTTTAACAACGACTTTGCCAATGCATTAAGTAATGACCCTGTTTTAAGAGAATCAAGCCGGGTAAAAGGCGTGGTAGCCAGGGAAACTCAATCCAGTTATAATATTGAAGACCGTTGGGTAAATGATGTTTTTGCGGATTACAGTCTGACCTGGTCAGAAATATTGGCTAATGAAACAGGTAACATACAAAAGATCTATGGAGTTTCTTCAACTGCTCAATACGAATCGCCTGTCATTGATGCGTATAGAGCAGAAGTGGATATGCTGGCTTTACTGTCTGTTGATGACCCCGAAATTTGGATAAATAATACTCTTAGAGATGTCGTGCATCCATATTCTGCACCAGAAATATCATCTCATCATGCATTTCATGCAAGAGAGCTAAAAGAGAGAGCAGACGCAATAGGAGTCAGGAACATTGCTTACTACGGTAAAAATCCGGTAATTTATGCTCATCCGGGCAACGAAAGCTGGATACAATTCTGTAAAAGGAAAGTCAATGAATAACGGTCTGCATCATTTGTCTTCATTCGCTTGTGTATATTTACAGGCCGGTAGGCAGAGATTTTTGTGAACTGACGTTGGTAGCAAGCATAACCGACACTTATCATGAGTTTAGACAACTTCAAATACAATCTGAAAAGATTAAAAAAGTGCGACCAGTATTGGGATGAAATGAAGCCAAACCAAAGTGGTCGACATTGTTCTAAGTGCAATAGAACAATCATAGATTTCTCTGAGATGTCTTTTGCTGAGATTGCTTTATTTATGTCAGCGAGTGATAAGCCAGTATGTGGTTTTTATTTACCAGAACAGTTAAAAGAAATAAATAACCCCTATCCAAAATTCCCAATGGCTATAGGACTAAGTACATTTATAGCAACAGCAACATTGGCTGAACCACTTAGCTCTTTACAAAATATTGTTCAAACCATACCTGGTAAACGAAGCATAGAATCCTCTGATTTTATGGAGAAATCAGTTATAAATGATATCCAGATAGACACATTCGTTCTTTATGGCCGAGTAGAGTATTTTGACACAGTAACAAATTCAAATCAGCCGATTTCTTTTGCTTCTATACAGGTAAAAGGAAGAAATTATGGTGTTACTACAGATAAGGAGGGTAATTTCAAACTACGCTATCCGACAAGTGACACAACAATGGCCATCCTGGTTACTTCAGTTGGTTTTATGACATATCAATTAACTGATATTGTATTAACTGATAAAAAGGAAATTGATTTAGGAACAATCAAAATGGAAAAATGGAAAGGAGAAATAATTGAATTTTATGTAAGCACAAAAAGGCGGAGTGCATTTGGCAGATTTTGGAGAAAAATTACAAAACCATTCAGAAGATGAGAATGCCTGCAACCAATATAAGCTGTGCTAAATCAAGCAAAAGCTTTCTTTATGGATTAGCGGAGCAATAATTGGATTAACACCATCTGTTGTTCTTACATGCAGGATGAACAAGAAGACAAGGATAGATTAGGGGTACATATACATAAACAAAGAGTCCCGCTGACAGCGGAACTCCTTTTATTCACCTTGCTTTTGCTTTGAGACTTTTTTATAAGAGGCTGCATGCGCAGCGATCAGTCCTTAGTGACCTTTACCCAATCCACCAGCATTTTGGCTTTGCCATTCCTGATTGAATCTAATGCAGCGGCTGATAAGCCATAGTAGGGTTCTTTAATGCTGTTGATCTTGTACGGATACACGCCGCCTACGGCATAGTTCAGGATCAGGTATTTGGGGTTGTGAAAAGCCCATTCACCAAAGAACTGTGTCATAGGTTTGGTAATACGCAGCACCGGTACGCCATCATACTTAAATACCATGCTGTCGGCGCTCCAGTCCACTGCATAAATATGCCACTGCGTCACATCATTACCGGCAGGAAAATATAAGCGGTCCACCAGGCCGGCATCACCGCTGTATCCTTTGCCATGCACGGCAGAACTGGCCCAGTCTTTTTCTCCCACATATTCCATGATGTCTATTTCACCCGTCTCCGGCCAGTTGCCCAGCCCCAGCATCCACCAGGCGGGCCATAAGCCGGCGCCTTCGGTCAGTTTGATGCGGGCAGAGATAGTGCCGTAGGTAATATCCACTTTGCTGCGGGTATTGATGCGGCCGGAAATAAAATCAAATTGTTGTCCGTCGGTGGTGCGGAAGCCGGGGGAGAAGACGGGCTTCAGCAGCAGGGCGCCGTTTTCTGCCCCTTCGGCAGCATCGCCTTTTACGAAGGTGATAGTGGCCGATGAATCCACATAGGCCTGCAGTTCATTGTTTACATGCATGCCGGTTATTTCAGTATTCCACTTGCTCCGGTCGAGGGAGGCAGCAGAAAAATCATCAAAGAAGACCACCTGTTCAGTAGTGGTGGGGGCAGGTGCTTTTTCTGCCGCACCGGACTGGCAGGCAGAGAGCACAGTTACCAGCAGGGCCGCAGCCGCCGCGGTATAAAAAACAGAACGGTAATATTTCATAATAGCAGGCGTTAGATGTGAAAGAATTACTGGTACACCCGGATATAATCAATTTCCATAGAAGCTGATGTGAAACCGGGAGCTACTGCACCACCAAAGGTGCCACCCATGGCCACATTCAGGATGAGAAAAAAGTTTTGATTAAAGGGAACAGTATTATTATTACTAAAATTGTAAAATACATTATTGTCCACTGCTATTTTGATAGAGGTGGCGGTCCATTCCAATGTGTAAATATGAAACTCAGTAGTGGCATTGGTGATAACCGTAGTGGCACCATCTGCATTGCCACCGGAACGACCGGGATAATGAAGAGTACCATATATCCTGTTGAGGTCATTGCCTTTATGCTCCATGATGTCTATTTCGCCACAACCGGGCCAGGGCACGGTATTGATATTACTGCCGAGCATCCAAACAGCAGGCCAGGTACCGCCGCCCGCAGGCAGCTTGGCCTTTACTTCTACTTTCCCGTACTTAAAGGAGAATTTATCTTTTGATAAAAGACGGGCAGAAGTATAATTACTGCCACTGAAAGATTGTGCTTTCGCAATGATCTTCAGGGTGCCGCCGGACACTACTGCGTTATCAAGGCTGTTAGTATAATACTGCAGTTCATTGTTGCCCCATCCGCCGGCACCAATATCGTAGCCCCATTTGGAGGGATCAGGTGCACCGGGAGTATCAAACTCTTCGGACCAGATAAGGGCCAGGCTAACGGTTACAGTGATGCTGGTGGTTTTGGAAACCGTAAGACCACCGGCACTTTTAGCGGTCACCTTTACCGTGTAGGTGCCGGAAGCAGGGTAGCGGTAAGTGACCACTCCCGTGGTAACGGTCTGGAATATGCCATTACCATAATCATATTCATACGATACCGCATTGGTGGCAGAAGCAGTGAAGGTCACATTGCCGCTGTTGTCTGTACTTACGCTGGCACTGAGCGTAAGATTGGATGGTGCGGTATTATCGGTACCGTCGCCTTTCTCCTTTTTACAGGAAAACAGCACGGTGGATAAAAGTATCAGGCACAAGTACTTCATACACTAAATTTTTTAAGCCCCGGAACATACCGGATGGTTGTTCCGGGGCCTGATTAGTTACGGTTTTACTTTTAACTTCTGGTACCAGGAGTTGCCATCTATGCCAATATTGCGGAGATGGAGACTGGTGTTGGTAACAGATAATATCTCGTAAGTGGTGCCGCCGGTACCAAAATTAATAATTCCATTACCAGGCACGGTAAATTGTATTTGCGTGGATACGGCACTGGTGGAACCGGAAGTGGCATCCATAAAGGCCAGTTGCCTGTTGCCGCCGGTATTGATACCATAGCAACCATCGCCGCCGCCAAACCCGTAAAAGGCAGTGGACGCACCGATAGAGAAGGATTGGCCTTTGTTATCGATGGACATGAACACCTGGTTGTTAGCATTTTTGGAAATAGTGATCTCGTCATCGTATGCACAAGGTTCCCTGGTATTAGGACCGGCCGCATACCAGATAGGGGCGAACTCGGTATTGGGACCTACACCGAAATGGCCGGGTGCATCATTGTCTGTTACCCAGATCTTGGATGATCCGTTAGTTAGGGATTGCAGCATAGCAGCAGGTATCTCAAACGCTACAAATACGGTGATCCTTTTACTGATGGTGGAAATAGCGCCGCCGGTACCGATGGCGTTTACAGAAATGGTGTAACTATAAGTACCGGGGTTACTGTATTTATAAGTAAGCGTTCCGGAAGGAACTACTCTTGTAATACCATCTCCAAAATCTATATTGTACGTTAATGTATTGGAAGAGGTGGCTGTTATGATGACATTGCCGGTTCCATTTCCATTTGGATTGGAAGCATCTGCTCCCTGTACCACAGCTGTCAAAGTGAGGTCACCCGGAGTTTTGATGTCCCCGAATTTGTATTCCTCTTTTTTGCAACTACTGATAACAAGCAGTGACGCAAAGAGCAAAGCACCGATTGATTTTATATTAGTTATCATTGTTTGATTTTTTTGAATTAATTAAGCTTAATGTCATCAAAATAGTAAGTGAAGTTGGGTGAGCCATCTCCCATAGTGCCGAGATCAAAGATCAACACGATCTTCTGGTAGGAGTTACCAAGATTTATGGCGCTGAAGTCGAAGGTCAGCTCTTCCCATGTGTTAGCCGTAGTAGTGGTAGCCTCTCTTTCGAAAAAAATGCCTCCGTTTGTCGGGTTCTCCACTTTCAGTAACAGCTTAGCTCCAATTCGTGGGGAGTACACTTTTACTTTAAATGTTCTGAGCACAGAGAAATTAATGGGGTTTACCATTTCGATCAGGCTGCCACCATATACTTCACCGGCGTTCTTCACCATCTTTCCAACTTTTGTACTGGTGTTGATGCCCGATGGATTGGGATTGTTGACCACTGTAGCCACACCTCCTGCAAAATCTGAAAACGGATAGCTGTACGTGGTGGATTGAAAATCGAGTGGCAGTATTAAATAGTTGGGCACCACATTGACGGGTAAAAAGCTGACATCATCCCAGTAAAATATTTTTCCACTGCCGGCCGTTCCAAAATCAAAAAAGATGGAGGCCATATTATAGGTATAGCTGAGATTCATGGCTGATGTGCCGGCAGACTGGTTGGCAAAATCAAACACCAGTGTTTCCCAGGTGTTAGCGGCCTGTGTCATCGCTTCTGTTTCTACCGACCTGGTATTGTTGTTACGGTCTTCTACTTTCAGCCGGACACGGATACCTGCTGCCGGAGAGTACACTCTTACACTCATTTGTGTTTGCGTAGCAGTAAATGGAACGGGTGCAGCAAATCTGTCACCCAATGTAGTACCAGCCCATGTTTCAGCACCAGCGGGTTTGGTAGTTTTCTTTACTTTATTGGCCGGCACTAAAGGGTCTGCTGCTTCCATACTTTGAGCTCCTCCAAAATCAATCACTTCATAATTCACACCGGGCAGGTCAAACGTAACCGGCAAACTAAGAATGCCAACCGGCATTTGATTGACCAGGCGGATATCATCAAACAGCCAGGTGAAGTTTGGTGAGCCGTCGCCCACAATACCCAGATCAAAGATCAGTACGATCTTTTGATAGGAGTTGGCCGTATTGACAGTTCTGAAATCGAAGGCCATGTCTTCCCAGGCATTAGCAACAGTGGTCAGCACTTCTTTTTCAAAAAAGATGGAACCATTCGTGAGGTTCTCCGTTTTCAATAAAACTTTTGCACCCACCCGTGGAGAGAACACCTTCATGCGGAATACTTTATTGGCAGAAAAATCAATGGGGTTACCAAGCGCAATAAAACTACCGCCCCAAACTTCCGGAGCATTTTTTACCATGCGGCCTACTTTAGCACTGGTGTTGATACCGCCTGACTGCGGGTTGTTGATCCTGGTAGCCACACCACCTCCAAAATCGGTAAAGGTATAGTTGACCGTTGGTGATTCAAACGTTAATGGCAATAATACAGGGTCGGTAATGGTGATGGTAGTCGTGTAAGTAGTAGTGGCAGCACCACCGCTATACGCCACAACCCGTACGGTGTAAGTACCTACAGCAGCATATACATGACTCGGTGTTTGTCCTTCTAAAAAAACCAGGCCGGGTTCACCGGGTACATCGCCAAAGAACACTCTGAAATTTGTTTCATACTGCGCTGAAGCGGTAACGTTGACTTTGAAATTGTTAGCCGCATCCACGGCAACAGTAGCTACCAGGTTTTCCGGCGCCCTGAATGATACAGTTAGTGGCTTTGTTATTTCTGTTGTTTTACCAGTCACACTGTGTGCCACTATTCTTACATTATACACTCCTTCAGGATAAGTGTGTGTGGTGTTTTTACCCGGCGAAACGGCTACTGCGGTGGCGGGGCCGTGTCCATAATATACCTCATAGCGGGCCACGCCATTCCCATTGGGGGTAATGGTAACAAGGCCGGAATTGTCTTGTGTGATCTCAAACAGAACTGATAACTGATCTGGTGCGGCAGCATTTTCTACAAAGGACACATCATCATTGATTTCCTTTTTGCAACCCAATGCAAGGGCCATCACCAAAACCAGGCAGCTTAAATATTTAATTGATTTCATAATTGTTAGTTTAATTAGTTAATGATCAGTATCCCGGATTTTGTGCGATGCCGGAAATATCAATCTCTGCCTGTGGTATAGGAAACACTTCATGCTTGCCCACTACAAAAGAGGTCAGCTTGGCAGCAGCCTGTTGTGTTCTTACCAGGTCGAAGAAACGTTCTCCTTCCATGGCCAGCTCCAGGCGGCGCTCATCCAGTATGGCTAAGTAAAGTGTATTACCAGTGGCGGTAATATCATGCAGCAGATCAGCAAAGGCACGGCGGCGTACCAGGTTCAGGTAGGTCTGTGCTTTGGCATCATTTGGTGCAGTGGCTTTATTATTGGCTTCAGCAGCCATCAGCAATACATCAGCATAGCGGATGGTGCGGAAATTATTCTGGTAGTTCAGTTCCACCTGTCCGGAGGTCTGTCCTTTTCTTGGCAGGTACTTCTGGTTATACAAACCGGTATTCTTGAACGGCGCTACCTGGTAAGTAATGTTGTAAGAAGGATTGGCCGCTTTATAGGCTTCGATGTCTAATACGGTCACGGCTTT
>CALSAT010000159.1:0-8041 GCA_943372905.1 Bacteroides fragilis
CAATGGAACACTTGGTGGATGCCAGCTTCATTAAGCTAAGAGAAGCCTCACTTACCTACAGGTTGCCATCAGCTCTATTTAAAAAAGGCATCAAAGGAATCATGGTAGGAATATCCGGCAGAAACCTTTGGTTAAAAACACCAAAAGAAAACACCTATGCCGATCCCGAAACCAGTTCCTTCGGCACAGGCAATGTGCAGGGATATGAATATGGTACCATTCCATCATTAAGAAACTATGGTGTTAACGTAAGGGTATCATTTTAATAAACATAAAAAAGAAAGTTATGAGAACGATACGCACAATAAAGATTACAGCAGTAGTGGCGCTGTTATTATCAGCCACTTCCTGCAAAAAGGATTTCTTGGATGTCAATGTCGACCCTAATAATCCCACTAAAGCAACAGTGGACCTGGTATTACCAACCGCCCTGGGCTATTCAGCATACAACCTCGGCAATCCCTACCAAGTACTCGGCGGCTATTGGGGACAAATATGGACACAGGGCCCCACAGGAAGCCAGTTCCAGAGCTATGATCAGTACAGCATTACCAGCAGCACATTTAATGCACAATGGGTAAATATGTATGCCGGACCCCTTAATGATCTGAAGTACATCATCGAAGAAGCAACCAAAGACGGAAATACAAATTATATAGCCGTAGCCAAGATCATGCAGGCATATATTTTCCAGGTGATGACAGATCTTCATGGCGACATTCCATTTACAGAAGCATTACAGGGCGGCAAAGGAGTAATAGCGCCCAAATTTGACTCCCAGCAGGAAGTATATGATGGATTGATAAAACTGGTGAATGATGGACTGGCGGCCATAGATGAAAGTAGTGCTGCACATCCCGGAGCTGATGATTTCTTTTACCATGGCGATATGCACCAGTGGAAAAAATTTGCCAATACATTAAAGCTGAAGATATACCTGCGCCAGGCCTATGTACGTCCAGCAGTGGCGCAGGCAGGCATACAAGCCATGTACACAGCAGGAGCAGAGTTTATCGACCAGGGTGATGAAGCAGCAGTACCATTTTCTAATGTAACCTTTAACCAGCATCCGCTCTTTGCACATATCACATCCGTTGGCGAGTTTAATATACTGGCAAGCCAAACAGCCCTCGGCTCATTGCTCGCATTGAACGACCCACGGGTAGATGTATTTTACAAAAGGGCCACGGCGGCACCCAATACCGGCAACCATGTAGGAATTGTGCAGGGCAACGGCAGAAACCTGCCTAACCCGGCTACACTAAACGACAGGCAGTTTTCCAAACCGGGAGCAGCTGTTGGCGGTCCGGGCGGTTCCGCAGCAAGAGTCATCTTCATCAGCGAAGCAGAAAGTTATTTCCTGCAGGCAGAAGCAGTGGCAAGGGGTTGGGGAACAGGCGATGCAGAACAATTATATTATGATGGAATAGCATTATCATTTTTAAGCTGGGGTCTTACCATCACACAATTTAATACCTATGCATCCCAGGCAGCCATCGATTTTCCGGTGGCCGGCACTACAGATGATAAAGTAAAAGCCATCATCTTTCAAAAATGGACCAGCTTCTGCGGATCACAAAATGTAGAAGCCTGGACAGAATGGAGACGCACCGGCTACCCCAATATCTTTACGGTATCCGCTACCAGCAATATCGGAAATGTATTCCCGGTAAGATTGCTCTATCCAGATTCTGAAGTTACCAGCAATCCAAATACGCCACCCCAAAAAACAGTAACGGATAAAGTATGGTGGGATGTAAATACAACAGGCCAAAACTGATTCCTCATTTAAACAAACAACAATGAAACAGATAACAAAACTACTCATACTATTTGCCATCCCCGCTTTATTCATTACAGGATGCAAAAAAGAAACAACCGCTGATGTATCAAAATCAGTAAAGGTCTCCTACCCCGAGATCATCCTGAATGGAGAGGACTTAATTATAATTCCCGTAGGCACAACCTACACCGATGCAGGCGCAAAACTAAAAGATGATATCAGCGGTGCGATAACCGATATACAGCCTGTATCCAGTACAGTGAACACAGCACAACCCGGTTTATATCTCGTAACATTCAGTGCCGTGAATGCAAATGGCTTTGAAACAACCGCCACAAGGCTCGTAGCAGTAACCAGTGTGACGGCGGGAACCATTAACCGGCAGGGTACTTACCTCCGAACTGTCACTGGCATAAATTGTTTTATCACCAAAATGGCAGAAGGAGTATATAAATTGAAGAATCCCGGTGGGGCCGGCGTTAGCCCAAATACAACTGTGGTCATGGTAGAAACAGCACCTAATGTATACATATGTCCTCCTCAGCCAACAGATTTCGGTACCATGTCAGTAATCAACATAAATTTCAACGCTACCGGTGTTACCTGGAATGTGATAAACCCGGGCTTTGGTACAGGTACCCGAACATTCATAAAGCAATAGCAAATGCAGTTTTTAATAATGGGGCAGTTCAATGCCCGTCTATGATCTGTTCACAGGAGATCCTGTTGGTTGCAGTTTCCTGATCAGCGGTTATAGAAAGTCCTGAGTGCCACTCTTTTTTAAGAGTGGCTTTTTTATATCGGATAAGCGGTAGAGAAGATATATGAACGACGCATTACTTTTTTTAACAACCCCCTTTCATGCTTCAGTAAATCATAAGATAAAACGACACATCACTGATGTAATTTTAATAAACAAACATCACGCATTGAAGGAAAGATTTCTCATGTTTATTTAAAAGCATATTTAGGTTACCGCAGGTGGTTGTCTAGCCGGCCTGCTTTTTTATTTTCAGTAAAAGATATTACTCGCTATTTTTTTTATCTTTTACACCTGAATTATTAACCAATCAAACCAATTAACATGAGAAAGCTGCTCACACTGGCCGTGCTTTTCTCGGCCATTACTTCCATCATTTATTTTTCTGCCTGCAATAATGATCGGTCTGCCTCCAAAACAACAGGCACCACAGACACAGCAAAAAAACTGGTAGAACGGGGCGAATACCTCGCCACCCGGGTTGCCGTTTGTATCGATTGCCATAGCAAAAGAGATACAAGCCTGTTTTCAATGCCCGTAATCGCCGGGACAGAAGGTGGTGGGGCCGGCTTCGCTTTCGGAAAGGCAGAAGCCGTGCCCGGAGAAGTAACGGCGCCGAATATTACCCCTTATGCATTGAAGGACTGGACCGATGAAGAAATAATACGGGCCATCACAGGGGGTGTAAATAAAAAAGGCGACACCCTGTTTCCAATAATGCCCTACCCACACTACAGTAAAATGACGAAGGAAGATGTACTCGCCGTAGTGGCATATATCAGGTCGCTCAAGCCCATTGAAGGAACAGTGCCCCCCAGGAAATTTTTTATTCCTGCCAGCATGTTTGGCCCTCTACCAACCGGTAACATCGCCGATAACAAAATGCCCGACCCTTCAGATAAAGTAAAGTATGGAGAGTATATGATCAATGTAGCAGCCTGTGCAGATTGCCACACACCCATGGGGCCACAGGGACCCGACTTCAGCAAAGTATTTTCCGGAGGATTTGTATTTGATAATCCGCTAATGAAAGTGGCTGTGGCAAATATAACCCCCGATACAGCAACCGGCATTGGTGCCTGGACAGAAGAGATGTTTGTAAACAAGTTTAAAAGCAATGCCTCAGATGAGGTAGTGAACCGGAAAACAGGAAGAGAGAATTCCTTCATGCCCTGGTCCATGTACGGCAAAATGAAAGATGAAGACCTCAAAGCCATTTATGCCTACCTGCGAACAGTAAACCCCATCAGCAACAAAGTGGAAAAGTATCCGAAGTAAATAAAGATGTTTAGTAGTAAACCCGGCAATCAGTAATTGCCGGGTTCTCTTTATCTTAAAAATCGTCCTGGTTAAATGTAATATCACTTACAAAATCGCAAGTGATCGCCAAAGAGAAGCTACTCGTTATTAAAACTCTCCCGGTTATAAGTGCCAGGCCCGGCATGATCGCCTTCCTCAATGGCAAAATCAACATAACGGATGCCCGGAATCTCTGTCAGATTATAAACGGCATCTCCAAAGTAGAGAGTAGGGCCGGTAGAGCCCATACGCTGGGTCAGGTAGGAAGCGTCATCGCTTTTAACAAACAAGGTATCATTAGATTGCCTCACCATTTCCAGTTTTATTTCAGGGTATTTATTATTAATAAAAGAAAGAACAGCTGTAACGGTAAATGAGTCTGGTCCTTTTGCAGAGTCTTTCACCATTTTCAAAAGGTAACTCGAATCAATTGTTGCCTCCCACGAATAAATAGTATTAACAATCAGGCTGTCATCATCAGCTTCCTGTTTATTAGCGCTGTTATTGCCGCAGGCCATTATAAAAACAGAAACCACTACCGATAAATAGAACAATTTCATATGCCCGGTTTTTCCTAAAGGTACGGTATACAGAAAAAAATTGCCACTTATAACCGTTAAAGAATTATAAGCGGTAAAATATACTACCACTCAATGATATCGCCGGAGTTAAAAACTGGTTTTTTTAGAAAAAAGTAACCGGTCCAGCGAGTACTTACCGCTGCCCGTAACAAACACTACAATAGAAAGTGCAAGGAAAATAAAAGCTACCTGTTTTACCTCGAAAGAATCCTTCGCATGAGCCACGAAATAAGCCACCACCATAGTAATGAATATTGGAATGATGCTCAGCCTGGTTAAAAGACCAATAGCCACCAGGATGCCACAAAAGAATTCAGCAAATATCACCAGGTTGAAAGAAAGCTTTGCACCAATCCCTATCAGGTCTGTGAACATCGGTAAGATAGTATTATACGATTCGATCTTCTGATAGCCATAATAAATAAATAGCCCGCCCACTATCAGTCGTAGAAATAAAGCAGCCAGGTCGGTATTAAGCATTTGCTGGCCGAAGAGAAATTTTTTCATGTAAATGATTTTGTATTGATAAAATATAAGAGTAAGATCAGCCACCCGGAATTTTACTTTCGTCCATATATAACAATTCCCACTGGTGCCCATCGGGATCGGCAAAGCTATGCTGATACATCCAGCCGTGATCTGCGGGTGTGGTATAAACAGAGCCGCCGGCTTCTACTGCCTTTTTTACCAGCTCATCCACTTTTTCACGGCTTTCAGCATCAATAGCGATCAGAACTTCAGTCGTTTTAGTAGCATCCGCAATTTCTTTTTTAGTAAACATTTGAAACATAGGTTCTGTCAGCAGCATAGCATAGATGCTTCCCTCATTGATCACAAGGCAGGCCGCTTTCTCATCACTGAATTGCATATTGAATGAAAAACCTAGCTGCTTAAAAAAATCTATCGACCGTTTAAGGTCTTTTACCGGTAGGTTCACAAATATTTTAGAAGGCATAAAATTGATATAAAGATGATTAATGTTTTTCAGCAAGTTCTTTCACCTTAGCCAATGCCAGTGGCCAGGTTTTTTCAAAATAGTCTTTGAAATCAGCACTCATGTCCAGTTCCACCAGCAGAAAGGTACCGCCGTTTTCATCAGTGAGAATATAATTTTCCATAGAGCCAGCCCATGCCTGCACTTTTTCACTCGTTGTGTCCTCTATGCCATCTTTCACTTCACCCAAGTGCTTAAACGACATATACTCATAAGGCCTGTTCGTTGCCACCATACTTACCATACCCCGGCCCTCACCATCAAGAAAAAGGACTTTGCTGTCTTCTTTCCAGTTGTCTGTTTGTACGGTGGAGCCTTCTGCAAAAGCCAAGGTCCAGGTTTTATAAGAATCCAGTTCCCAGAGAATATTCCATACTTTTTCCCTGGAAGCATTAATCTTAGCAGAGAAAATAAGGTTTTCCATAAAATTAAATTTATAATGATAAAGAAGAGAACATGATTTTCTTCAGGCTTAATTATTGCCCCATCGTTATCACCCTTCAGCCGCTTTTTCCAGATCAGCAATAATGATCTTTTTCATTTGCATCATAGCCTGCATAACCTGTCCTGCTTTTACCCGGTCTTTATCGCCCAGTAATTGTCCAAGTACCGGCGGCACTACCTGCCAGGAAACACCAAATCTGTCTTTTAGCCAGCCGCACATGCTTTCCTGCCCGCCATCAGCAGTAAGACTGTTCCAGAAATGATCGATCTCTTCCTGTGTTTCGCAATTAATAAAAAGTGAAATAGCTTCAGTGAACTTGAATTGCGGACCAGCATCAAATGCATAAAAGCGCTGCCCGTCCAGTTCAAATACTCCGTTCATTACCTGGCCTGCTGGAAAAGGGCTTCCTTCTCCCCAATGATTGATACTAATGATCTTTGAATTTTTAAAAACAGAAGTGTACAGCTTAATAGCTTCTTCTGCTTTTCCATCAAACCATAAGAAAGGGGTTATCTTTTGCATACAGTGCTTTATTTTTTATCAACAGAGGCGATCATTTTCAAAATGATCCGGGTAAGCTCCTGTTTGTTCTTCTCAGCCTCTGCTTTGTTTTTGAAATAGACAAGGCGCCTGTCTTTATAATCACCTTCCAGCAGAGGGGACTTTATTTTTACCACTGATGGGTGATGAAAGACCAGCAGAAGCTTATGAGTTTTATAAGGGCCAAAAGTCACAATGTCTTCTTTGTAATAATAACTGGGAGCGTTCCATTTTATTCGCTCTGCAAGTTTTGATGATGAAGCCTTAATGATCTTTCTAACAGCTTCAACTTCTTTTTTAACGGCAGGGTCAAGTTTGCCTATCCATGCTTTTACCAGTTCTTCATCGGTAGGCTTGGTTAGTTTGGCTGGCTTGGCGGCAGGCTTCTTTTTTCTCGCTGCTTTCTCTTTATTTTCCAATACCCTGAAGTGTACAATGCTTTTAATAAGCATTTCTGGCAGAGGTTTATCAATAGGAAACTGTACAGAGCCTTTTGCTCCTTTATATATGGCCAATTCTTTTTTATAAGCCTCAATACCCGAAGGGGTGGGATAAAAACCGATATGATTTTTATATCCTCCAAAATGTACCAGGTTACCGTCCAGTACATAAGTGGGAATACCGTAGCTGATCATCTCTTCAGCACCAGGAGCTGCTTTTTTGATAAGGCCTCTCATTTTCTTTAATAGCATTTGTGTGGAAGCAGGAAACCCGGCGATGTATTCATCCACCGTATTAACAGCTGTATTCATTTTCGTTGCCATTGCCAGTTTTATTAAAATGAAATAATAATTATCCTTCCAGTATCTTCTTCAGGTTGTCCAGGTTTGTTTGCATATCCTTGCCGAGAAGCTTATCCATCATCAGGTTCATGAGGTTCATCGGAAATTTCGATTTGCCGAAAAATAAATTTGTTAGCTCCGTTTGGCCTTCACCTGGAGAAGTGAGTTTTGTATAGGCATAACTGGTGGCTTCAAATGGTTTTTTAAACCGTATCTCCACCTCAATGTTCTCGTTTTCCACCATTTTTATGATCTCTTGCTCACCAATACCTACATTTTTATCATCACTTGTCCATGAAGAGGTGGCGCCAATAGTTCCATCAGTGCCGGTGTACACAAGGTTTATATTGGGATCTTTCATCACCCAAACGCTGTAATACTCCTGGTTTTTCAGGATCCTTATATAGTTAAATACATCGGCCCGTGGCCTGTTGATAATGATCTGCCTGGAAACACGAAATTCTTTTTTGGTGAGCAGGGCAATTATAAGCAGCAGCGCAATGATACTACCCAATACTACCAGGATGGTAATTAAAATGTTCATTGTAGTTGGTTTTGTTTAGACTAAAGCTAATTATTTTTTCATGCTTTTATCATAATGAAGCAACCATTGATTGCCAAACTTATCAGTCAGGTCACCAAAAAGGGCCCCCCAGAAAGTATCATGTAAAGGATGGGTGGCGGCGCCACCTTTAGATAATTTTTTATAAGCTGTCTTTGCTTCTTCTTCGCTGCTGCAATTCAGCATAAGCGAAACAGCATTACCCTTTATCAGGCCGTCATCCCCCACCATGTCAGAGGCCATCAATACAAGGCTGCCCCGGATAAGCGTGGAATGAAGGATGTTTTCTTTCATT
>CALSAT010000160.1:0-7991 GCA_943372905.1 Bacteroides fragilis
ATGACCCTGTTCCGCTTGCCAGCAAACTCAGGAGCCTTGTTTGCCAGTTTATAAATATAGCGGGTAGCATAAAATATAAACAGGAAAGACAGTATCCAGCCTATCATGATCTTAATGACAGGATAAGTTTCCCAAACCATACGAACAGAAATTGCACCTTCTTCAGCATAGCTAAGCAGGCTGGCATTCATCCGTTGGCGGAGGTAAGCAAAGTTCCCAAAATCGAACGTATAGAAGAAGATGAGCAGGATGCCAAAAAACCGGGAATAGATCAGCAGCACCCGTTTAGATACTTTGCTTGTAAAAGGCTTTAACAGGTAAACAATTCCGCCAAGCAGGACGATGAGCAAAAAAATACAGACCACCCTGGCATCATAGCGAAAGCCCATCCAGAAGGATGACAAAAAGCCATTTTCTCCGGCAGGTTTGAATAATAAGTGAAATACCAGTCGCAGTATTGACATGATTGCCAGAAAGAAACAACCGGACAATAGCATCCAGCGGATAAGCTTAGATTGAATTATTTTTGCCATGGACAGAATGGAAAAAAGCTAATGTATTGATTTTGCCATTCATTTGTCCTGATATGGGGAAAAAACTAAGAAAAGATATACTGATCGTTGATTACTTTCCTTTTATGCACCAGCATTATCCTGCCACGTCCGCCTTCACGGGCCATTTTCTAATAACCGCAACGTTTCGCTATCTTCGATAATCAATCATTACTATTATAAATGGAGATTTTTATCCTGCTGGTTCTTATATTGATCAATGCCTTATTTGTCATTTCTGAAATAGCCCTTGTTTCAGCCCGCAAATCAAGGTTGGAAAGCCAGGCCGAACGAGGAGATGAAAGAGCAAAAAGAGCCCTGGAACTGGCCAACAATCCCGAAAAGTTTCTTTCTGCTGCGCAAATAGGCATTACCCTTATTGCCATCCTGACGGGTGTGTACTCCGGCGAACGTTTTGCCCGTTACCTGCAGCCTTCTATTGAAAAAATAGAGGTGCTGAAGCCATACGCTGATACTATTGCTACTACCATCATCGTGGTATTAGTAACGTTTCTTTCTATCATTTTTGGTGAACTGATACCCAAACGGATCGGATTACTGAAAGCAGAGAAAATTGCCAAATCCGTAGCCGGGCCAATGAATACATTTGCTGCCATCACCCATCCCTTCGTGTGGCTGCTGAACCGCACCAGCAACATCTTCTTCAGCATCTTCAATATCAAACGATCAAAAGATGATGCCGTAACGGAAGAAGAGATCAAAACACTGATCGGCGAAGGCACAGAGGCCGGCACCATTGATGAAGCCGAACAGGAGATCATCGAACGGGTATTTCACCTTGGCGACCGCAACATTACATCCCTGATGACACACCGCAGCGATATCATCTGGTTCAACCTGGATGACAATGAAGACAAGATCAAAGAAAAGATTATCCAGGAACCCCACTCCGCATACCCCATCTGTGATGAAACGATTGACAACATCAAAGGCGTGGTTTCTATCAAAGACCTTTATGTAAGCCCTGACAATACCCTTTTCAAAGAGATCATGCAGCCGGCATTGTTCATCCCGGAAAATAATTCGCCGTACCAGGTAATGGAAAAATTCAAAGAATCAAAGATCCATTCTGCTTTCATTGTAGATGAATACGGCAGCATACTCGGCCTGCTTACTTTAAATGATATACTGGAAGCCATTGTAGGTGATATTCCCCAAAAGAATGTAGCCGATTATGAAATAAGAAAAAGAGATGACGGCAGTTACTTAGTGGATGGCCAGATACCATTTTACGACTTCCTAACCCGCTTTGAAAAAACAGAGTGGATGAATGAAGGGGAACATGACTTCGATACTATCGCCGGTTTTATCCTGCATGAACTGGAAAGAATTCCCAAGACTGGTGACAAACTGGAATGGAAAGGCTTTAAAATAGAGATACTTGATATGGATGGCCACCGTATTGACAAAGTGCTGGTGAACCTCAGTGAAGAGCTGAAAGAAGAGATTGAAGAATAGATAATAGCTAATAACTAAAAGATAATAGTTAAAGAGCTATTCAAAACGAACAGAATTATTTGATTCACAGCAACTATTATCTTTTACCTGTTAACTCAAAAACTAAAAGCCGCTTCCTTCTCCGGATAACTCAACCGGGTGCTTTTCCTGTTTCCTCCCACCGTTATGTGCAGAATATTCAACTGGTCTTCAAACAGATCGTACATAATATTCGTGGAAACTTCCAGTTTGCTAACCGATGGCACATTCTCCACTTCGATATAACCGTAGGCAGCTTCATTCTCATTTTCAAACCCCAGATAGGTAAAGGTCACCGGCTTGCCATTCGCTTTAATAGATAAATGAGAGAACAGATATTTTTTTACCAGGCTGTCCATCGCCGCTTTATTTGGCGGATTGATGAGATCAGTTTTCGCCTTATAATTTTTGGCCAGCACCTTTTCAAAGTCATCGGTAAATATCTTACAGCTTATCTCCAGGGTTTTATCCGCTGCATTGTGGTTCACCTCCACCACACTTACATGAAAAGGATGAGGAGGCCGGGCCGATAGTAAAACAATGGCCATAACCGGAATAACTAACCATTTATAGACAGATGCTGCCATTGACACAATAATTTTCATGATTACAAAAGTCTGGATTATTTTTCGAACTCAAAGGCCGCTTATCACACGGCCGGGCACTTCACTTACTATATTTTATTAACCCGTTGGTAATGCAGTGACCGGACGACAAACAGATGCGGTTTGCTTACAATAAGATGCAGGATTTCTATTTTTATTTTGGCCCCGGCTGGAAGCATATTATCGGCAAAGATGCCCTGGATCACCAGCTATTCATCGCTGCCCTGGCGGCCATATATTTATTGAAAGACTGGAAACAGGTACTGATCCTCGTCACAGCCTTTACCATCGGCCATTCCCTTACACTGGCCCTCTGTGTGTACGATGTCATCCGCTTCGACAGTAAATGGGTGGAGTTCCTCATACCCCTCACCATCGTCATCACTGCGCTGTCTAATCTCTTTCAAAAGAAGTTTACTCCCAAATCCATACGGATCAATTATTTCCTTGCCCTTGCCTTCGGGCTCATCCATGGAATGGGTTTCGCCAATTATATCCGGTTCGCCATTGCTGGCAGCGACCAAAGTATCGGCTGGAGCCTGTTTGGGTTCAATGTCGGATTAGAAGCAGGGCAAATAGTGGTTGTGACCGTATTATTGCTACTATCTCACCTTATTGTAACTATATTGAAAGTGAACCGTCGTGATTGGGTCATCTTCCTGTCCGCTGCGGTTTTTGGAATTGCATTAAAAATGTCACTCGACAGATTACCTATAAAAAAGAAAAGTCATGAAGAAACACATGTTATTGAGTTGCCTGTTACTGACCAGCGTCAGTTTATTGCAGGCACAAAATATCCAGAACAACGCTAGCTCCAGTCATGCCAATAAGTTTGAGCAGTTAGGCACTATTCTGCCCACACCAAATGAACAGCGTACTGCCAGCGGCAGCCCCGGGCCTAAATACTGGCAGCAACGGGTGGATTACGATATTAAGTGCGAACTGGACGAGGCCAATAACAGGATCTCCGGCAGCGAAACCATCACTTATTTCAACAACTCATCGGAAACACTCAGTTATTTCTGGATGCAGCTGGATGAAAATCAACACAGCACAGTAAATAATGCTAACTACCAGTCGCAAAACACACTGGGCCAGCAATACACAGATAAAGTGTTGGACCGTTTTGAAGAAAGAAGAACGGACAATGGCTACGGCGTCAATATCATGAAGCTGACCGATGCCGCAGGCAAACCCCTGAAATACACCATCAATAAAACGATGATGAAAGTGGACCTGCCTGTTCCACTAAAACCCGGACAGAAATATGTGTTTAAAGTAGATTGGAATTATAAACTCGCCAATCGTGGGGATTTCATCCGCTTCGGAGGCGCCAGGGGCGGTTATGAAAACTTCCCGGAAGATGGGAATAACAATTATACCATCACACAATGGTATCCACGCCTTTGCCGCTACAGCGATGACCAGGGTTGGCAAAACCACCAGTTTACAGGCACCGGTGAGTTCACGTTGTGCTTTGGCAATTTCAAAGTGCAGATGACCGTGCCTGCTGACCATATAGTAGGCGCCACCGGTGAATGCCAGAATTATGCTCAGACATTATCCGCCACACAAATGGCCCGCTGGCAAAAAGCCCAAACAGCGAAAGAACCACTGCAAATTGTAACACTGGACGAAGCATTAAAAACATCCAAAACAAAAAGCACAGCAAAGAAAATCTGGATCTACAAAGCCGATAACGTACGTGACTTTGCATGGACCTCCTCCCGTCGTTTTGTTTGGGATGCAATGCCTGCCACGATAGAAGGAAAGAAAGCCATGGCAATGAGTTATTATGCAAAAGAAGCTTACCCTATCTACAGTAAATATTCCACTAAGGCAGTAGCACATACACTCAAAACATACTCTAAATTCTCCGTACCTTATCCTTATCCTGTGGCCATCAGTGTAGAAGGCAACCAGGGCATGGAATACCCGATGATCTCTTTCAACCCCGGCAGGGCGTTGCCCGACGGTTCGTATTCAGAAGGCGCTAAGAATGCCGCCATCTTTGTTATTATACATGAAGTAGGACATACTTTCTTTCCCATGATCGTAAATAGTGATGAACGCCAGTGGACCTGGATGGATGAAGGACTAAACTCCTACCTCCAATACCTCACACAGGAATTATGGGATAATAAATTCCCTTCCGATGGCGGCGTTCCCTCCCAGATAACCGATTATATGAAGTTGCCAAAAGACCAGTTGGAACCCATCATGACCAATTCTGAGAACATCAACAACTTTGGTGCAAATGCATACGACAAAGTAGCCACCGGTTTAAATATTTTGCGGGAAACCATCGTAGGCCGTGAGCTATTTGATAATGCCTTCCGGGAATACTCCCGCCGCTGGGCCTTCAAGTCTCCCACTCCGGCTGATTTCTTCCGCACCATTGAAGATGCCACCGGTGAAGACCTCGACTGGTTCTGGAGAGGTTGGTTCTACGGTACTGACGCCTGCGATATTTCTATCGACACAGTGAAGTATTCAGTACCTGATGTAACAGCTATTCCTCAGCAAGTAAAAGACACCACCGTCTTCCGTCCATTGCCCAAACCCCAGGTAAATGATTTTGAAGACCTTTCCAAGATCCGGAATAAGACGGACAAGAATATTCTCTTTGAAACAGACAAAGACACTACCCTGCGTGATTTCTACTGGCGCTATGCACGGGATATGGAAAAATATGATACTGCCAAATACCCCGTTGTAATAAAAGCCCAAACAGAAGCGCTGGATGAAGAAGGCCGGAAGAAATACGGCAGCAAGCACATGTATGAACTTACCTTCAGCAATAAAGGCGGATTGGTAATGCCCATCATTGTAGAGTGGACCTACAAAGACGGCAGCAAAGAAATAGAAAGGATACCTGCGCAGGTATGGAGAAAAAATGAGAAGAAGGTCAGCAAGACATTCATGAAAGATAAAGAAGTGGCTTCCATAAAACTGGACCCTTATAAAGAAACAGCAGATGTGGATGAAAGCAACAACACCTATGGCGAGATCAAACCGCCAAGCAAATTCAAGGTATTCAAACAAAAACAGAATGTAACACCTCCGCAGGGCATCAACCCCATGCAGAAAGCACAGGAGAAAAAAGGATTCTAACAGTTTCCTGTAACAGAATATTGAAAAACTAAAAAAGCCATGCCGTTCTCACCGGCATGGCTTTTTTAGTTTTTATAGCCGGTACAACCGCTGGTGGAATTTCTATCCCCGGCCTGCTGCATTCATTTCATCTGCTGCCCTATTTATCTTAGCTTTGAAAGCATCTGAAACAAATCATTATTATTAAAAACCATATATCAAGATGAGAAATTTCATTTCCTGCCTGTTGTTCGCTGTGTGTGCAGGCATTACCAGTAATGCGCAAAACATTTACAATAATCCCAACAGCAACCACGGAAACAAGTTTGAGCAGATGGGAGCCACTTTTCCCACACCAAATGAATATCGCACCGCCAGCGGCGCACCAGGCACTAAATACTGGCAGCAACGTTGCGACTATGACATTAAATGCGAACTGGATGAAAAGAACCAGGTACTCAATGGCAGCGAAACAGTTACCTATTTCAATAACTCTCCCGATGTACTCACTTACCTCTGGCTGCAACTGGATGAGAACCAGCACAGCAATATAAACAATGCCAACTACCAGAACAGTAACCCCATGAGCAAGCAGACCAATCCCCAGCAACTGGACAGGTCTGCAGAAGGAAAAGAAGACAATGGCTATGGATTTAAAATAGCCAAACTCACCGATGCCGCAGGCAAACAGCTCAATTATACAGTAAACAAAACCATGATGCGGGTAGAATTACCTGCTCCGTTAAAAGCCGGTCAGCGCTTTGTATTTAAACTTGACTGGAGTTATAAAATAGTGGACCGCATGGGCCGTGGCGGCCGCGGTGGCTATGAATTTTTCCCCGAAGACGGCAATCATCTTTTTACCATGACGCAATGGTATCCCCGCCTTTGCGTGTACAGCGATTTCCAGGGCTGGCAGAATCACCAGTTCACCGGTCGGGGAGAATTTGCTCTCACTTTCGGCAACTTTAAAGTAGCCATGACAGTACCTGCTGACCATGTGATCCTGTCAACCGGTGAATGCCAGAACTATGCCGCTGTTTTAACGCCGGCGCAAATGGCCCGCTGGAATAAAGCCCAGCAATCATCAGAACCCATCGAAGTGGTAACACTCGAAGAAGCCAAAGCCGCAGAGAAACAAAAAAGTGAGAAGAAAAAGACCTGGATTTTCAAAGCAGATAATGTACGTGACTTTGCCTGGGGCTCTTCCCGCAAATTCATTTGGGATGCAATGGCCACTAAGATAGAAGGCAAGCGGGTGATGTGTATGAGCGGCTATGCCAAAGAAGCGTACGGCCTGTACCGGAAATTTTCCACCAAAGCAGTGGAACATACCATCAAGACCTACTCAAAGTTTACCATTCCCTATCCATACCCCGTAGCGCAAAGCCTGGAAGCAGCCAATGGCATGGAATACCCCATGATCTGTTTCAACTTTGGCCGCACTGAAAAAGACGGCACCTACAGCGAAGGCACCAAGAACGGTATGCTGGGTGTGGTGATACATGAAGTAGGACATAATTTCTTCCCGATGATCATCAACAGCGACGAACGTCAGTGGAGCTGGATGGATGAAGGCCTGAACACTTTTGTGGAATACCTCACCGAGGAATTATGGGACAATAAATTCCCCAGCCGTCGTGGCCCCGCCGCTTTTATCACCGATTATATGAAGTTGCCCAAAGACCAACTGGAACCCATCATGACCAACAGCGAGAACATCGTGCAGTTTGGTCCTAATGCGTATTCCAAACCCGCCACCGGGTTGAATATCCTACGGGAGACCATCATGGGCCGTGAGTTATTTGATTATGCCTTTAAAGAATATGCCAGACGCTGGGCATTCAAACATCCTGAACCGGCTGACTTTTTCCGTACCCTGGAAGATGCCAGCGGCGAAGATCTTGATTGGTTTTGGAGAGGCTGGTTCTACAGCACCGAAGTATGCGATATCTCACTCGATACAGTGAAACATGCCAAACCAGACCTGGATGCAGTAGCACCCGAAACAAAAGAAACCGTAGTGAAACAAAGTGTGGCAAAACCTTCCCTGCCCACCTTTGATGATATCTCCAAGATCAGGAATCGGGATGATAAGAAGATCACTTTCCAAACCGATGCGGATACAACCATCCGCGACTTCTACTGGCGTTATGCCCGCGGCATAGAACCTTATGATTCTGCCAAATACGAAGTAAGGATCCCCGGTAACAAACCCGAAGGATTAACGGCAGAAGAAAAAAGC
>CALSAT010000161.1:0-7988 GCA_943372905.1 Bacteroides fragilis
GAGAAAAAACAGCGATACTATTGAACGCATCATCAGTTTGCTGAATGATAGTAAAAAAAACAGAAGGTTCGGCGAGGTATAATTCTTCTTTGAAAATGATATCTTCTTTTTTACGGCCAAATGTTTCGGCAAATATCCTGGCGGTTTTAGCGGCCCGTTTGGCCGGACTGGCGATAAAGGCATCTATAGTTACATTCCGTTGTTGCAAGCGCTGGGCCATTACTGGTGCATCTCTTTTTCCCCTGTCATTCAGAGGGCGGTCAAAATCAGCGAGGCCGGGATTCCCCCAGTCGCTTTTTGCATGACGGACGAGAATCAATGTTTTAACTCCTGCGCCTGAAGGGGTTTCAGATTCATTTGCTTTAGCCATTTCCGATCGAACATTTAGTGATATATGAAGTTAATGAACTTCTTTTTTGAAAAGATGCCTACTGAAGGGTAAGTCTTATTTGCAGCAATGAATGACTTTCGCTATAGCGTAAACTAAATCCCCTTTAGGTTTTCTTAATACCCTCTTACATTCTTTCCTTCCATGTAATTCATAAAGGCTTTGTTCACTACTTTGTTTCCACCAGGGGTGGGATAGTTGCCGGTAAAGTACCAGTCGCCGAGATTTCCGGGGCAGGATTTGTGGAGGTCTTCTATGCTCTGAAAAATAACATGTACCGGAATATCGAGTTCCGGCGGGGTAATTAGTTGTGCGATCTTGGCTGATATTTCCTCGGTGGTAAATTGTTTATATAACTGCTTTACCACATTCTCTTTATGCAGTTGGTTATTGCGGTGCAGGTCCTTACATCTTTCCAGCAATTCTTTCAGATAGTCCAGTTTGTCATTTTCCTTCATCAGTTCCACTACTGCATTGAAGGCAATGAAATCTCCCATCTTGCTCATGTCAATACCATAGCAATCGGGGTAGCGTATTTGCGGAGAGGATGAAACAACAACGATACGTTTTGGCTTTAACCGGCCCAGCATCCGGATGATGCTTTCTTTTAAGGTGGTGCCTCTTACGATAGAGTCATCTATTACCACCAGGGTATCCTGTCCGGGCCGCACGGTACCGTAAGTAATATCATAGACGTGCTGCACCATTTCATTGCGGTTCACATCTTCGGTAATGAAGGTGCGCATTTTTACATCTTTGATGGCGATCTTTTCGATACGGATGCGGCGATTTATCATTTCACCCAGTTTCTCTGCATCAAAGTCTTTACCCCAGCTGAGTATGCGTTCTATTTTTACTTTATTCAGGTAATCTTCCATTCCCTTCAACATGCCATAAAAAGCTGTTTCGGCGGTATTGGGAATGAAAGAGAAGATCGTGTTCTTGAGGTCGTAATCGATGGAATGAAGTACCTGCTCACTAAGGTTGTATCCAAGCGCCAGCCGCTCCCGGTATATTTTCTCATCGCTGCCGCGGGAAAAATAGATGCGTTCGAAACTACAGGCCTTTCGTTCTTTCGGCTCGAGTATCTGTGCTATTTCGTATTCCCCTTTTTCATTTACAATCAGGGCATGGCCCGGCATTAGTTCCTGCACTTCATTTTCGCCTACATTAAAGGCAGTACGGATGGCTGCTCTTTCAGAGGCGGCTACTATCACTTCATCATTTACATAGTAATAGGAAGGCCGGATGCCATGTGCATCGCGGAATACAAAGCCGATCCCATTGCCTGTCATACCGCCTACATGAAAACCGCCATCGAATAAAGGCAATGCTTTTTTCAGCACGGCTTTTATATCCATGTGGTGTGGCGATGCCTCGTCTGCTTTCAGGAGAAAATGATACAATACTTCCATCATGGCGGCCAGATCGCTCTGCCGCTGAAATTCTCCGGGGTCTATATTTACAAGGGAAAAAAGTTCTTCCGTGTTTACCAGGTTGAAATTCCCAGCGAGGGCCAGGTTTCTTGCCGGGATGGTATCTCTTTTTAAGAAAGGGTGGCAAAACTCGGCATTGTTCTTACCCTGAGTGCCGTAGCGCAGGTGTCCGAGCAGCAGTTCTCCTAAAAAATCGATATGGCCTTTCATGAGTCCGGGATGATTTTTCATATCCGGATTGAATTTGGCCAGTTCATCTATTTCGGCGCCTATTTTTTTGAATACATCTGCTATTGGCTGGGGAGTACTGCTTCTTATGCGGTGCAAATAAGGATAGCCGGGTTCCACATTCAGTTTTACGGCGGCCACACCAGCGCCATCCTGGCCGCGGTTGTGCTGCTTTTCCATCAGCAGGTATAGTTTGTTGAGGCCCCACAGCACTGTACCATACTGTTGCTGGTAATAAGAGAAAGGTTTCCTAAGCCGGATGAATGCCAGTCCGCATTCATGTTTGATAGCATCACTCATGAGAGGATGCAAATTTAAGCGATAACCAGAACATTGGTGTATTAATTCTCCACCAGTTCATCCACGGGGGCGGGCACATTTATACTGAGGACACAGCCTTTTCCGGGAATGATCTCTTTATCCGCTTTGCCGTTGAAGAGGCTTACCCGATTTACAATATTCTCAAAACCGGGGGTTGTTTTGTAGTGGTGAATATCAAGCTCCCGGCCATCGTCGGTAATGGTAAGGTGGAGGAATTCAGCGTCTGACTGGAGTGATATTTCAGCTTTGCGGGCATTGGTGTGCCGGGTAATATGGTTTATTTGCTCCTGTGTGACACGGAACAACATCAGTTTCAGGTTATCCGGAAGGTTATCTTCCTGAAAATGACGGCAATAAAAATCAACCGCAATCTCATATTCTCTTTTCACGGCATCTGCAAGGTCCTGAATGGACTCTACAAGCCCCATATCGCCCAATGCAGGAGGCACCAATGATTGTGAAAGGCTGCGGATCTCCTGTATGATGCTGACCAGGTTCTTATGGGAAAAACTTATCATGTCTTTTATTTCACCGGTAGCTTTTTCCTTAGCTACTTCCAGGTAAATCCGGGAAGTGGTGAGGTACTGGCTGATATTATCATGGAGTTCTTTTCCTATCAGCATCCTTTCTTTTTCCTGGGCGTCAATAGTGGCCTGTGTGATCTGTTTTTGCTTTTGAATTGCCAGCTCAAACATCCTGTCATCGCTATCGTTCACTATATTTCCTGAATTACTGATGGTGTCAACCTGGCTAATGACCCCAATACCAGCAATATATACAACCTGGTCTTCAGCAGCGGAAACAGAAAATTCCCAGTTCACCAATTGCACATTCCCGTCTGTATCCTTCATATACAAAGCGGTCTCTACGGGCATATTGTTATTGGCGGTACAGCCTTTTATTGCCTGACGGAATGTAGTTATACTTTTTGGGGTCAACCTGTTTTCAATATTTTCCTCCCTGCTCGTTTCCGGCGAGGAGCAGAACAGGCGGTGAAAGAAATTATTTATATAGATATAATTCCCGGAGGTGTCAGTAAGGATGCAGCATACCTGGCCGGAATTGTGCAGATACATGAAGGGCATTTGTTTATTGGGTAATGATTGCATTGCTACTATGTAATCAGCGTAATTAACTATCAGTAAAAGTAAATAGTTTAAGACATTAAAGTGTGTGGTTTTTTCTATTCACGCCTGCAATAACCCCTAAATAAGTATAAGCCGTTACTTTTGGCAACGGCTTATACTTACTGATGGGATAACAATATTTTTATTTGGCGGTAGAAAATTTTTGAACCTGGGGGCATTCTTTACCCGTCTCTGCATCTACCATAATGTAATAGGTGGGCAGTTTGTCTTTGATCCACTTTTCCAGGGTCTTGCTTTTCTTTTCCTCCAGCGCATAGTTGGATATTTTGCTGTAGTCATCTTTCAGGTTCATCCGGTGCGGCTCAGACCGGGATTTCAATTGTACTATGCGTACGCCTTTTTTGCCCTGCTCATCAGCAAATGATACGGGCTGGGAAAACTCTCCTACTTTCATTTTGCTCAGCATTAACACCATGTCTTTATCCAAAAGGTCGATAGTGATATAGGTGGAGCCATCCCTGTTGGTAATACAAGGGCCGGTAAATTTAGAGGTTTCGTCATCGCTGTATTTGGAAGCGGCCTCATTGAAGCCCAAAGTACCGGCGATGATCTTGGAACGGATAGTATCCAATTTCGCTCTGCCCATGCTTAGTTCATTCTCCGTTACAGGGGGAATGCGCAGGATGTGACGAACAATGGCATCGTCTCCGTTACGCTGTACCATTTGTATGAGGTGATAACCGAATTTCCCTTTCACCGGGGCAGATATCTCTCCTTCTTTTAACCGAAATGCTGTTGATAAGAATACCGGGTCCCATGATTTTTCGTTCCTGTTGACCTGGTATTGACCGCCTCTGTCCCTGCTTCCCGGGTCTTCAGACACGGCTTTTGCCAGTTGGTCAAAGGTGGTGAGTTTGGATTCAATTTGTTTTCTGTAGTTATTCATCTCCCCTACAATATATTGTTCGATATCCCTGGAGGCTTTGGGGTAGAGTACTATCTGGCAAACTTCCAGTTCTGATTCATAAAAGGGCAGACTGTCTTTTGGTATCTTATCGAAAAAGGCTTTCACTTCTACCGGCGTGATACGTACATTATCAACGATCTTGCGCTGCATGGCTGCTGCCAGCTTTTGTTCTTTTACAGATTCTCTTGCATCGTCTTTTATCTGGTAAATAGATTTGCCGGCAATTTCTTCCAGGGCTTCCTGGCTACCGAGCCTTTGAATATAGTCACGGATCCTGTTATCAAGATCGGCTTCAACTTCCTCATCTGTTACGGGCAGTGAATCTTTTTCTGCCTGGAGCATCAGCACTTTGGAAATGATGGCTTGTTCCATCAGCACACATTCCCCGTTTGGAGGAATTTCACCACCCTGGCGGGCAATGTCTGCTAACGAGTTGACTATTTCAGACTGGAGTATGATGCGATCACCAACTATGGCATTTATTTTGTCCGCCACCACTTTCGCCGACTGCGTCTGGGCTCCTACTGCGAGTGTAAGGAGCAGGAAAGAGGCAGTTAGTATTTTTTTGTACAGCATAAGTTCAAAAGTAAATTTCCCTTTACTAGTATTGCTCCGGAAACAGGGTATTTAACAAAAGTTTGATTCGAATAGCTACCAGCTGTGAGTTATGAGTTGCGAGACCTACAGGCCTAAAAGTTCTTTCAGCATACTAGTCTCCCATGCTAACTGATTGATCCGGCGATCTGTAGGCTACTACCCGTAACTCTAAGCTATCAACTTATAGCTCTTACAGTGTTCTCTTCACTTCTTCCACTTCGTAGGCTTCTACTACGTCGCCTACTTTTATGTCACTGAAATTCTTGATGGTCAATCCGCATTCCATACCCGAGAGCACTTCTTTGGCATCGTCTTTAAAGCGTTTGAGCGAAGCCAGTTCGGCACTTGCATCACCGGTAGGATAGATAACGATACCATCCCGTATCAGGCGGATCTTAGAATCCCGCTTGATCTTTCCATCCAGCACCTGGCAACCTGCCACGGTGGCTTTATCGAACTTGAATACTTCTTTGATCTCCACATTGGCCACGATCCTCTCCTGTACCTTAGGTTCGAGCATTCCCTCCATCGCACTCTTCACTTCTTCGATTGCATTGTAAATGATAGAGTACATCTTTATTTCAATACCGGCATTGTCAGCCAGCCTGGAAGCCTGTAAAGACGGACGAACGTTGAAGGCAATTACGATAGCATCGGATGCTTCTGCCAGCACGATATCGCTTTCATTGATCTGGCCCACGCCTTTGTGTATCACACTTACCAAAATTTCCTGTGTGGATAGTTTTTGTAAGGAGTCACTCAATGCTTCTACGGAACCGTCCACGTCACCTTTGATGATGACTTTCAATTCTTTGAAGCTACCGAGCGCCAAACGACGGCCGATCTCATCCAGTGTAATGTGTTTCTTGGTGCGAATACCCTGCTCTCTCAATATCTGAGCACGGCGATAGGCGATCTCTTTTGCTTCAGCTTCGTCTTCGTACACCTTGAATTTTTCGCCAGCCTGAGGAGCACCGTTCAATCCGAGGATCACTGCGGGGGCAGAGGGTCCGGCTTTTTCTTCTTTTTTATTTCTCTCATTGAACATTGCTTTTACACGGCCAAAGTACTGACCACTTACGATCAGGTCGCCGGGATGCAATGTTCCGTTCTCTACTAATAATGTTGCTACGAAGCCGCGGCCTTTATCCAACGAAGCTTCGATGATGGTTCCGGTAGCTTCCCTGTCAGGGTTGGCCTTCAGGTCTAATATTTCTGCTTCCAGCAATATTTTCTCCAGCAGTTTGTCTATGTTCAATCCTTTCTTCGCTGCTATTTCCTGGCTCTGGAATTTACCACCCCATTCTTCTACCAGAATATTCATTTGTGATAGCTGCTCATATATCTTTTGCGAATTAGCACCATCCTTGTCTATCTTATTGATGGCGAAGATCATTGGCACCCCGGCGGCCTGGGCATGGCTGATCGCCTCCCGTGTTTGCGGCATCACCGCATCATCCGCCGCAATTACGATCACGGCAATATCGGTTACTTTAGCACCCCTGGCTCTCATGGCTGTAAAGGCTTCGTGACCGGGGGTATCCAGGAAGGTTATTTCTTTTCCATTGGCCAGTTGTACCTGGTAAGCACCAATGTGCTGGGTGATACCGCCTGCCTCACCGGCTACTACATTGGCGCTCCTGATATAGTCAAGTAACGAGGTTTTACCGTGGTCAACGTGACCCATGATGGTAACGATGGGTGAACGATGCTGCAGATCTTCTGCATCATCTTCTTCCAGTTCTTCCTCCATTTCCATTTGCTTTTCCATGTCGATGAATTCGACATCAAAACCAAATTCGCTGGCTACCAGTTCTATTACTTCTGCATCCAGCCGCTGGTTGATGGATACCATGATCCCGAGGCTCATACATTTGCTGATCACTTCGGCAAAACTTACATCCATCAGGTTGGCGAGTTCGCTTACACTGATGAATTCCGTGACCTGCAGTTTGTTATCGTCTGTGGAATCGCCTTGTGCATCGGCCAGTTCCTGCCGCTTTTCACGACGGAGCTTAGCTTTCAGGTTCTTTCCTTTTCCACCACCACCAGCCAGCTTGGCCTGGGTTTCCTGTATCTTCTTTTGAATTTCTTTTTCGTCGATCAGTTTATCTTCTCTTCTGCCGCCGGTAGTTATCGGCCTTCTGTTGCCTCCGGCACCACCGGTTGTGCCACCACGGCCGCGGTTAAATCCTCCGGCACCACCTGTGCCGCCACCGCCCTGCCTTCTGTCGCCACCGGTATCTTTATTGATAAAGATTTCCCGCTTAACATCCTTCTTTTCAATCGGGATACGCTTGCGTTTCTTCTTTTCGTCTTTTACAGGTCTTGTATCGTTATCAACCGGCAATTCGATCTTTCCGAGAATTTTCGGGCCGGTGAGTTTTTCTACTTCTATATTTTCAATTACCGCAGTTTGTTCTTCTACCGGTTCTTCTTTTACCACTTCTACAGGCTTCAGTGCTTCAGCGGCGGCGGCTTCCTCTTCTTCTTCTTCTTTCTTTGTTTTTTTAGCCTTTCCCTTAGTGACCGTTTCTTCTGCAGCCGGCTTTTCTTCTTCTTTTTTGACTTTTGTTATTTTCTTTGGCCGGGTGGAAGAGTCGATAGCAGATAAGTCAATTTTGGTGAGGACTTTGGGGCCTTCCAATTCCGGTACGTCTATCTTAACTACTTCTTCCTCTTTTTCTTCTTTCTTTTCTTCTACTTCTACTTTTACTTCCACTATTTCGGGAACAACAGGAGCAATTTCCTCTACCGGTTTTTCTTCTTCTTTTTTAGCTGTTTTAGCCGCCGGTTTTTCTTCTTTTTTGAATACGATCTCTTCGTCTTCTTTTTTCTTTTTGGCTTCTGCCTGTGCCCCTTTAGGAAGTTCGAGCTGGTCGCTTTTCATTTTAGCTACCTTATCGCTCTGAAACTCCTGCTGCAGGGAACGGTACATATCTTCCGTAAGCTTGGAAGTTGGT
>CALSAT010000162.1:0-7969 GCA_943372905.1 Bacteroides fragilis
TTGGCAAAATCGCCACAGGCTGCTATCGGCGATTCAAACAGGGCTAATACACCCGCCCCATCTGCATAGCCACTGGTATTACCTGCTACAGTTGTTACTGTACCGGCAGTGGTTATTTTTCTGATCCGGTGATTGACCGTTTCTGTGATGTAAAGATTACCGGCTGGGTCAACAACAATGCCGGCAGGAAAGTTGAACCTCGCTGCGGTACCGGTACCATCTGTGTTTCCCCCGGTACCATCGCCGGCAATAACGGAGTAAACGCCGGTGGAGCTGTATTTTGAAACCTTATGATATCCATATTCTGTAAAGTACAGATTGCCTGCAGCGTCTGTTGCTATTCCAAAAACCTGGTTTACACTGGTAAGGGTTGTGACTGCTCCGGCCGGGGTAATTTTTCTTATAGCGTTGTTGAGATAATCTGCTACATACACATTGCCCGCTGCATCTATAGCCACACCAAGCGGTTCTGCAAAACTGGCAGCAGCTCCTGTTCCATTAGTAAACCCGGCACTGCCATTTCCTGCGAGGGTGGTAACCACTCCGGCGGCTGTTATTTTCCTGACAGCATGGTTTATTCTGTCGCCTACGTAAAGGTTACCAGAAGCATCTATGGTGATAGCATAAGGTTGGTTGAATTGTGCTGATGCGCCGGTGCCATTAGTAAAGCCCATCGTGCCTCCGGCAAATACAGAGGAAACGCCTGCGGGTGTTATTTTCAGGATGCGGTGATTATCCCTGTCGCATACATACAGGTTGCCGGCGCCATCTTTTGTAATACCGGAAGGATGATTGAGGGTGGCGGCTGCACCGGTAAGATTGAAAGTGCTGGTCATTCCATTTCCATGGTAGGTAAAAACAGGGCCGGTTACCTGCACACTGTTCTTTTCCACCTTTACAGCACCGGTACCGGCTGCTGCGGGTACAGTGGCGGTAAGCGCTGTGGCGGTTATTGATTGCACGGTTCCCTGTACGCCATTAAAATACACTTTTACTGCGGCGGCATTGGTGCCGAAGTTGGTGCCGGTGATAGTTACCACCGTGTTCTTTGGGCCTTCAGTGGGAATGATGGTGGTGATAGTTGGCGAGGGTTCCGGAGTGGGTGGCGGTGTTGTTTCGTCTTTTTTACAGGAAATAAGAAATAGGGCGCTGCTTACGCAGAGGAGAAGCGTTTGTTTCATACAAGTTTGATTTTTTTAGTTTAAAAAGGATAGCCGGTTGTTGATTGGAATGTTCAGGAGGCTAAAATAGAGTGTCCCCGAAATGTTATTCCGGCTTATTAGCATCCGGTAATGGGGGATTAGCAGATGATCCTGTTTATCCAACAAGTGAAGGGATGGGAAAAAATAAAACCGCTCCGTTCTGAACGGGGCGGTTTTTTCGCAGTGTAGTTTCGTAATTGATCTTATCTCAGGAACAACAGTTCTCTGTACTTTGGTAAATACCATTCCCGGTCATCTACGAGCAATTCCAGTTTGTCAACATGATAACGGATCTCATCAAAGTAGGCATCTTTTACCTGGCTTTGATAAGCGATGGCTTTGGTGCGGGTGTCACTCATATTGTTACAGATCTTCCGGGCTTCGATCATTTTTTCCACCAGGTCGCTGGTCCTGGTGATATGCTCTGATATTTTTTCCAGTATCTGTTTCTGATTGCTGAAAGCAGAATCCGTAAGACCGGCCTCTTTCAGGCCCTTGATATTATTTGCCAGCAGGTTCTGGTAGCGGATAGCGGCCGGTAATACATGGCTGGTGGCCAGCTCGCCCATAATGCGGCTTTCTATCTGCACCTTCTTGATGTATTTTTCCAGTTCTATCTCATGCCTGGCTTCCAGTTCGCTATGGCTGTAAATGTGATTGCTTTCAAACAGCTTCTTTGCTTTGTCAGTGACCATGGCATCCAGTGCCAGTGGTGTGGTCTTTACATTGGGCAACCCTCTTTTTTCTGCTTCGATGGCCCATGCTTCGCTGTAGCCGTCGCCTTCAAACAATACTTTTTCACTGGCGACAATGTACTGGCGGATGACATGCATGATGGCTATTTCTTTTTTCTCGCCTTTTTCGATCAGTGCATCCACTTCTTTTTTGAATTGCTTCAGTGTATCTGCCATGATGGTGTTCAGCACCGTCATCGGGTTGGCACAGTTGGCGGTAGAACCCACGGCACGGAACTCAAACTTATTACCGGTAAAGGCAAAGGGAGATGTGCGGTTGCGGTCGGTGTTATCCATCAGCAGTTCAGGAATGCTCTTGTGAATATCTATCTTCAGCAGGCTTTCCTCTGTTTCATCCATTTTATCAGACACTCTTTCTTTTACATCATTCAGCACCTTGCTCAGGTATTGCCCAATGAAAACAGAGATGATGGCAGGCGGCGCTTCGTTAGCGCCCAGGCGATGGTCGTTGGGAGCAGAAGCGATAGACGCCCTTAGAACATCTGAATAGTCATGTACGGCTTTAATGGTGTTCACAAAGAATGTCAGGAACATCAGGTTGGTCTTCGGCGTTTTGCCGGGGGCCAGCAGGTTCACACCGGTGTCGGTGGCCATGCTCCAGTTATTATGTTTGCCACTACCGTTGATGCCGGCAAATGGTTTTTCATGCAATAAAACCCTCAGGTTATGGCGGCGGGCCACCCTGTCCATTACATCCATGAGGAGTGAGTTATGGTCTACTGCCACACTTACTTCTTCAAAGATGGGGGCACACTCAAACTGTGCCGGTGCCACTTCATTGTGCCGGGTGCGGAGAGGAATACCCAGTTTGTATGATTCTGTTTCAAAATCACGCATATAGGCATACACTCTTTCAGGAATGGAACCGAAGTAATGATCTTCCAGTTGCTGATTTTTGGCAGAGTTGTGTCCGTACACGGTGCGGCCGGTCATTACCAGGTCGGGCCTTGCATTATATAAGGCTTCGTCCACCACAAAGTATTCCTGTTCCCAGCCAAGGGTGGGAGTAACCCGGCTTACATTTTTATCAAAGTAGTTACAAACATCCACGGCTGCTTTGTTCAAAGCATCCAGCGCTTTCAGAAGGGGAGCTTTATAGTCCAGTGATTCACCGGTATAGGAAACGAAGATGGTGGGGATGCACAAGGTTTTTCCCTGACCTATCTCCATAATAAAGGGCGGAGAGGAAGGGTCCCAGGCGGTATAGCCTCTTGCTTCGAAAGTGGCCCGTAAACCACCACTGGGAAAAGAAGAAGCATCCGGCTCCTGCTGTACCAGTGCATCGCCTTCAAATTGTTCTATCGGGGTGCCGTCGCTTTTCAGCGTAAAGAAGGAATCATGTTTTTCGGCCGTAGTACCGGTAAGAGGCTGAAACCAGTGGGTGAAATGGGTAACACCTTTCGCTTCCGCCCAGGCACGCATGCCATTGGCGATCTGGTTGGCCACATGACGGTCAATTTTCTGTCCGGCTTTTATAGAGGCCTGCAGGCTTTTATATGCCTCATCACTCAAAAACTCACGGGCTGCTTTCAGGGTAAATACATTGCTGCCAAAGATGCCTGTAATCTTGGCCGAGCCTTCAACCTTTACGGGAGGGTTGGTGGATAGCTTGTTGATTGCATTAAAACGGAGTGACATTGGTATATTATTTTTCTGCAAAGCAAAGGTTTTGGGCCTAGTATTCCAATTTTTTCTCTATTCGGTGGGGAAAAACTGTGATAAATAGAAGAAATGGATTGAAAAAACAGAAAATCACTCCGGATTTACAACATTATTATTTTTCTTTATATTTTTCAGAAAAAGCAGGTACAACCGGTCCCAGTCGATCCTGGCTACCATTGGAATAACCAGTAAGGGGATGATAACGCTCCGGTACCTCACGATAGCACCGAGGTTATTGACGCTGAACCCGATGGCCAGTAATACGGAAAAGGCGAAGAACAGGCTGAAATAGATGAGGTTGCGGGATTTGACCCCGTTTCGCTGAAAGAACAGGAATAATAAAAAGATCAGTAGCAAGGCGTTGATCTCGATGGCCGCTGCCAGTGAAAGGATATGCTTTACATCACTCGGATAAGGACGGATGGTGGACAATGTGATGGCCTGTGGGGTATTGATCAAAAAACTGCTGGCGGAGGGTTCCAGTTCCTGTATGGGTACCGAAGTGCTGCCTTTTATCTGGATGAATTCTTTTTGTTTATTCACCACTGCCTGCGGAAAATCCAGTTTGGGGCTGATATACCTGGCGGTAAAAAAAAGCAGTGAATACAGCAGATAAAGAGACCCAAAAATGACCAGCCCCCGCTTTGGCCACCTGGCGGACAGCAGCCAGGCCATAATAGCGGGAAGTATAAGAACGATCAGGAAGTTGCGCAGCGTTAATATCAACAAAAGCCCGGCAATGAGCGAGATGATCTTTTTGAAACTCAGCCTTTTTTCCTTTAACCCAAAATAGATAGCGTAGGTAATAAGGCCGATACCGGTAAAAATGAGGCCTTCCTTATGAATGCCACTGGTCCAGTACAGGAAAGAAGGCACTAAGAAAGCCGCCAGTAAGATAGCGGTCTTCTTTCCGGGTATGGCATCTGTCATTACCCTGTATATACATACCGGCCCGAAAAGGGTAATGAACGAATAGAAGATCACATTTACATAATAATGACCGAAGCTCAGGATATTAAATACAGATAATACTTTAATGAAGAAATTTCCTTTCAGGTCATTCCAGTAAGAATCGGTAGTGCCGAGAAAATTTCTGATGCCGCTTTCATAAGTGTCGCGAAAAAGATTGGTGAAATATTCGGAAGGATTGCTGCTCAGCAAGTGATATTCCGTAATGCTCTGGCCATGATAACTCCAGGTGTCATACATCTGCGCCAGTCCGCCATAGTAGGTACCTATCCAGCCATAAAAGATGCCGGCCATTATTTTAGTCAGGAAAAGAATGATCAGCTGCGGCTGACTGAGACCTGTACGGGTAAAGAATTTTACTTTGGTAACCAACCAGGCAAAAAACACAAGATAGGCGACAAAAAGCAGGTACTCCAAAGCAGTCAGTTTATCCCGCAATAATAGCTATTATTGGCGTGATTGTCAGCATAAAGTTGACAAGTTTTGACCCTGCCAGTGAGCCACAACCTTTAAATTTGCAGCTCAATATTAATACTCCATGGAAGTAACCGTTAAAACCGCTCAGCAGCTACGATTAACCGCAGAAGAATTTGAATTGATCAAACAAAAACTGGGGCGTACACCCAACTTCAATGAACTCTGTGCATTTTCCGGTATGTGGAGTGAGCATTGCAGCTATAAGAATTCTATCAAGTGGCTCAAAACACTTCCGAGAGAAGGCGGCCGTATGCTGGTAAAGGCAGGCGAAGAAAATGCAGGACTGATGGACATCGGCGATGGCCTGGGAGTAGTGTTTAAAATTGAATCGCATAATCATCCCTCCGCTATCGAACCATTCCAGGGAGCCGCTACGGGTGTGGGTGGTATCCACCGTGATATTTTTACAATGGGTGCAAGGCCCATTGCTGCGCTGAACTCCTTGCGTTTTGGAAACCTGGAAGAAGATAAGACCCAGCATTTATTATCCGGCGTGGTACATGGTATTGGTCATTATGGCAATTGCTTTGGTGTGCCGACTGTAGGGGGTGAAATATATTTTGATGAATGTTATCATACCAATCCATTGGTGAATGCCATGAGTGTGGGCATCGTGAAAGCCGGTGAGACCGTTTCCGCCACGGCATTAGGAACCGGAAATCCTGTGATGTTTGTGGGCAGTGCCACTGGTAAAGACGGCATTGGCGGCGCATCTTTTGCTTCCGCTGATATCACCGCCGAAAGCACCCAGGAATTACCCGCAGTGCAGGTAGGTGATCCCTTCCAGGAAAAAAAATTATTAGAAGCCTGTCTTGAAGTCATTCAAACCGGTGCTGTAGTGGGCATGCAGGATATGGGTGCGGCCGGTATTATCTGTTCCACTGCAGAGATGAGTGCCAAAGGCGAAGTAGGGATGCGTATTGACCTGGATAAAGTGCCTACCCGTCAAAAAAATATGAAGACATGGGAACTGCTGCTGAGTGAAAGCCAGGAGCGGATGTTGCTGGTGGCCGAAAAAGGAAGAGAAGAAGAAGTGAAGCAAGTATTTGAGAAATGGGACCTGCCCTGCTCAGTGATCGGTGAAGTAACAGATAATGGTCTATTGGATTTTTATATGAACGGGGAATTGGAAGCTTCTATTCCTGCTTTCGAATTAGTATTGGGTGGCGGCGCCCCTCAGTATGAAAGAGAGTACACTGAACCGAAATATTTTGCAGAGATCAATAAGTTTGATCCGGCAACCATACCTGTGCCACAAGACCTGAAAGCGATAGCTGAAACATTGATACAACTGCCTTCTATTGCCTCCAAGCGGTGGGTGTACAATCAATATGACAGTATGGTGGGCACCAACAATACTTCCACCAATGCACCAACTGATGCACCCGTGGTGATAGTAAAAGGTACTACCAAAGCACTGGCCGTGACAACCGACTGCAACAGCCGCTATGTATTTGCTGATCCATATAAAGGGACGATGATAGCGGTGAGTGAGGCCGCCAGGAATATTGTATGCAGTGGCGGACAGCCGCTGGGTGTTACCAACTGTTTGAATTTTGGTAACCCCTATGATCCGGAAGTGTATTACCAGTTTGTGCAGGCCATCAAAGGAATGGGAGAAGCCTGCCGGAAGTTTGACACCCCTGTTACCGGGGGCAACGTAAGCTTCTACAACCAAAACCCCGATGGGCCGGTATTTCCCACTCCCACTATCGGCATGGTAGGTTTGCTGGAAGATGTGGCAACCAGGATGACCCTGGATTTTAAAGACGAAGGAGATATTATTTATGTGCTGGGCACCACCACGAACGATATTAACTCTTCTCAATACCTCAGTAAAATATGCGGGGTGAAATATTCTCCTGCGCCGCATTTCGAACTGGAAGAAGAATTTCAGTTGCAGCAAAAAGTAGCGGCGTTGATAACGGCTGGCTTTATAAGATCTGCGCACGATATAAGCGAAGGCGGATTATTTGTTACACTGTGTGAAAGTGGTTTCAACAGGGAGTTGGGTTTCTCTTTACAAACGGTGGGTGCTGTCAGAAAAGATGCCTGCCTGTTTGGCGAAGGTCAAAGCCGGGTGGTGGTAACAGTGGCACTGGCGAATGTAAAAGAGTTTGAAGCGTTCCTCAATGGTCATCCGTTTGAAAAGATCGGTGTGGTAACAGGTGGCGAACTGATGGTGGACGGCGATTTCTGGGGTGGCATCGACTGGTGGCAGGAGAAATATGATACGGCACTGGAGAATTATTTGTCAAAAGAAGAAGCAGGTTCAGCGCTCAGCTCAATATAATGGAAAAGAATAAGGTCATACTACTCACCGGTGCGGCCGGTTTTATCGGCAGTTATTTACTCGGCTATTTAAATAAACAGGGATACACAAACATCATTATCGCTGATGATTTCAGTGAGGAAGACAAATGGTTCAATTTCGACTCCAAACAATTCATTGCAAAAGTGGAAAGAGAAGAACTGTTTGATTGGTTGGCAAAAGAAAACCCTGTCATTGATCTCGTATTTCATCTTGGCGCCAGAACAGATACCACTGAATTTGATTATTCCATTCATGAAAAACTGAACGTGGAGTATTCAAAAAGTATCTGGCACTATTGCACCCAAAAGAATATCCCGCTGGTCTATGCCTCCTCTGCCGCTACTTATGGCAGCGGTGAGCTGGGTTATACAGACGATCATGCTGTAGTGGAACAACTAAAGCCGCTGAATCCCTACGGCGTTTCCAAAAACGAATTTGATAAGTGGGCACTGCACCAGTCAGCAGCACCACCATTCTGGGCAGGATTAAAGTTTTTCAATGTGTATGGCCCCAACGAATATCACAAAGGCCGGATGGCGAGTGTCATCTTCCATTCCTTCAACCAGGTAAAGGCATCAGGAAAAGTAAAG
>CALSAT010000163.1:0-7964 GCA_943372905.1 Bacteroides fragilis
AGTATGGCTTGTTGGTACCAGAAGCCTTAAAAAGGCAATATAAGCACTATGGATGGGCAAATAATACCGTGTTTTTGGTATTTTTTGTTTGTTTTTTTTCGGTTTCTTTCAGGAAAATATTGTTAGCTCCCAAGGAGAATTTCCTATAACCTTAATACTACCGTTTATGTCAAATGCCAAAGGGTGTTTTTTTATGCGTAATGAAGGCAATGGATGTTTAACATCTTTGTACCTTGAACATACCAGTACGGAGCCTTTTACTGAGTGCTGTATAAGGGCGGCGGGTACTTTTGCGGACGACCCATTTACCGGGATCTTCAGCACCGTTTGGATGGAACCTGAAAGCCGGGCTGCCTTGTTGACTATAAGCAGGAATGGGCTAGTATATGATCTTGTATGGGTTATTCCTGATCTGACCGGTGGATACAGGGGGAGGGCTATGCTATCGGAAGGGAAGTTGATTGGGAGTTATTGGTGGGAGAAGCAACAGAGTGCCACAGTATAGGATTTGAGCGACAACCACTTAAATATATTGGATCGTGTCAATTGAAGAGTAAATGTTGAACAAGAGGATCTCTTTCATATTGGGTATAAAATATTTTCAGTCATGAGTTGCAAACTCATTAAAACTACCCTAAGGAAATTGGAATTGTTGTTTGGCAGATGACTAGGTGAACGGGGGCATGGGAAGTGTTGCCACAAATGTAGTTTCTATAATCTAAAAAGGGTGTTATCACCTGTCTTAGCTAATAAACAGGTAATTATTTTTGAAATAGGTTTCCCATTTGTTATTGAACTAACAGGTAATTATTTCATATCAGGACGCCCAACAAAAACCAATTGATATGGCAATGCTTGATCGTGCAAAAAAGAGTCCTCTTGTGTCAGCGGACCGGCAAAACAGACTGTTCATTCTTTCCTTCCGCCTGATGCGCAGAATTGTTGGCGTGCTTGGCCTGACAATAGGATTACTTTTGCCGTTAATAGCACTCTTTCTTGGGGAATGTTATCTTATACAGGAATCAATCAGTGATTACTATTATACCGTAGCTGGTGATGTTTTTGTTGGTTTACTATGTGCAGTAGGCTTTTTCCTTATTCTATATCCAGGCAGTGGCCAATGGGAGGATATATGGACAAATATCGCAGGCATTTGTGCTTTATCTGTGGCCTTTTTTCCAACAAGTGGACAGCAACTATCCACTGTCTGCCACAGAATAACCTATACCAATTATAAAGACTGGGTAAATACGGTACATTTATCCTCCGCAGCTGCATTCTTTCTTATTTTAGGTAGTGTAGCTTTATTCCAATTTCCAAAGAGTCTAACGGCAGAAGAGGATCCAATAAAAAGGCGTAACAGGAACAGGTTCTATAGAATCTGTGGCGTTATTATGTGGGTATGTATATTGATCTTGTCGCCTATGGCTCTACCGAATAGTGATGCTTATTCCCATTTTTTAGCTACTTATAGGCTGGTTTTCATTCTGGAAGTTGTAGCATTAGTTGCATTTGGTACATGCTGGCTTGTTAAAGGAGTAACCCTTCCGGGAAGTATTGAAAGAGGGATTTCAAATTCAACTGCTAAACAAAATGCTGAATAATAGGTATTCATTCGGTCCATAGTCTGCCTGGTACAAGGCCTGGGGTTATATTTAACTTAAGCAATAGTCTCCTGTCTCTAACTTGTGGATTTTACATTGCAGCACTATCAACCCCATCACCGCCTTAAAGGCACCGGTGACGGTATAGTATTAATCCCCCTTGTAGGGAAGATTTAAATCGACTTTGCATTTAAATAGTCAAAGGTTTTATTGAAGTAGTAGTTTTGCTTATCTTAATTGGGGTATTCATTTATCCATAATTTTGAGTAATTCTGGTAATAACATTGTTTCATAAGACATTTTCCCAAACTCCCTTTTAGAGGAATTGGGATAACTCAAACTTTAAAACCAATCTTGGGGGTATGACTATTTCTCTCGTTGTTGCAGCCGCTACTAACCATGCCATTGGAAAAGATGGACAGATGCCCTGGCATTTGCCTAACGACATGAAGCATTTTAAGAATGTGACATGGGGCATGCCGGTGGTAATGGGCCGGAAAACCTTTGACTCACTCGGCAAAGTACTGCCCGGCCGGAAGAATATCGTTATCACCCGCCAGCCCGGCTGGAAGGTAACGGGCACCGTGGCGGTGAAAAGTATTGAAGATGCATTGTTCCTGGCCAGCCAAACGGATGCCAAAGAAGTAATGGTGATAGGCGGCGGTGAAATTTACAAAGCGGTATTTGAAAAAGCCAAACGCATCTATCTTACAAGAGTGGAAGCAGCGCCGGAAGCAGACACTTTTTTCCCCGTAATAGACCCCACACAATGGTACCTGGTAAGCCAGAAGAACCACGAGGCCGATGAAAAAAATGATTATAACTATTCTTTCCAGGTATGGGAGAGGATTTAAGGAGAGTTTAATGTGGTAAATGTGAGAGTGTGAAAAATGTGGGAAATGTCCAATACTTAAATGTACTAAAGCCTGTACAGCTCCGCTGCTTACTCTTAACTCTTAACTCTTAACTCTTAACTCTTAACTCTTGACTATTCACTATGTACTCCTCCTGGCAAATAGCTGCAAAATATATTCGCTACTATCTCACCTCCTCCAATGGAAAAGGGCATGGTACTCATTCGCCGTTCATCTTTCATTTTATCACCCACATACTGAATGACAAGAACGAATACCCGGAGTATGATAAGGTGGAGCGTCTGCGGCAGGAATTATTAAAAGATAACACCGTACTGACCATCGAGGATTATGGGGCCGGTTCTTCCATCAACAAAACCAATCAGCGTACCGTGGCTTCTATTGCCAAGAATGCCGCCAAGCCCAAAAAGTTCGGGCAATTACTTTTCCGGATGGTAAGGCAGTACCAGCCGAAAACGATACTGGAACTTGGCACTTCAATCGGCATTACCACTTCTTATTTATCAATGGCAAAGCCCGATGCCGAACTCATCACTATGGAAGGTGCCGGGGAGGTAGCGTCCACCGCCGAAAGAAACTTCCAAAAGGCTGAACTCCGGAACATTTCCATCATCGAAGGGAATTTCGATGAGAAGCTATCCTCCGTCATCCATCACTTATCATCTGTTGATCTTGCTTTTATCGACGGAAACCATCGACGGGAGCCGACTGAAAGATACTTCCTGCAGTTGCTCCCCCACTTGCATAATGATTCGATCCTCATCTTTGATGATATCCACTGGAGCCGGGAAATGGAAGAGGCCTGGGACCTTATTAAAGGCCATCCTGCTGTCCGTTGCACCGTCGATCTCTTCTTTATTGGCATTGTGTTTTTCCGGCAGGAATTCCGGGAAAAACAGCATTTCATTATCCGGTTTTAGTATTTGCCTGCGGCAAAGAGAAATTTGCCACTGAGACACAGAAACACAGAGAAATACAAATACTACACGCCATGCTGAGGTTGCCGGCAATACTGCCGTATTTCGCTGCTTCTCCCCGTCTCTGCGTTTAATATTGTATTCCCTTTGCCACAGGCCAAAAGACAATATTACAGTGGTTATTTTTCACTATGCCGCTCCCCAAAAAATCAATATCTTCACGCCTAACGGAAAATTCAATTTCTACCCATAACACAGATTCAATATGACGATTGGCGTTTTAAGAGAACCCGCCCATGAAACCCGAGTCTCACTGCTGGCTGAAGCCGTTGCCACCCTTACTAAAAAAGGGATCACCGTACTGGTAGAGGACGGTGCCGGTGAAAAAGCTTTCTGTAACAATGCTGCCTATGAAACTGCCGGCGCACAGATCAAAGCCAGGAACGAAGTAATGGAGACGTCCGGCCTTCTTTTGTCCATTCACCCACTACCGACAACCGAGATCAATCAACTGCATTCCAAAGTACTTATAGGTGTATTTCAGCCTTTATTCCATCCGGATATCATGAAAGAGTGGGCTGCTGCCCATCTCACCACCTTTTCCCTGGATATGCTGCCCCGCACCACCCGTGCACAGGCCATGGATGTGCTGAGTTCGCAGGCAAATATCGCCGGTTACAAAGCAGTACTTACTGCCGCCACCTCATACGGCCGCTATTTTCCCATGTTCATGACAGCAGCAGGCAGCATCGCTCCTGCCAAAGTATTGATACTGGGTGCAGGAGTGGCCGGCTTACAGGCTATTGCCACCGCCAAACGATTAGGCGCCGTGGTGGAAGTATTTGATACCAGGCCTGCGGTAAAAGAAGAAGTAATGAGCCTCGGTGCCAAATTCGTGGAAGTGGAAGGTGCTGCCGATGCCAGCAAAGCAGGCGGCTATGCGGTAGAGCAATCGGAAGATTTTATGCAACGGCAAAAGGCAAAGATCGCTGAGAGCATTGCCAAGGCAGATATCGTTATCACCACCGCACAGATACCCGGTAAAAAAGCCCCGATACTGATTACCGAAGAAATGATACAGGCCATGCGGAATGGCTCCCTCATCATGGACCTGGCCTCGGCCACCGGCGGTAATACACCTGTCACCAAAAACAATGAAACGGTTCACTATAACGGAGTCAGCATCATTGGTAATTCAAGTTTGCAATCCACTATGCCTTCTGATGCCAGTAAACTGTACGGTAAGAATGTGCTGAACTTCCTGCAGCTTATTATTAGTAAGGAAGGTGAGGTAAACCTGAACTGGGAAGATGACCTGGTGGAAGGAAGTTGCGTGACGCATGGAGGCGAGGTTGTACATGAGAGAGTAAAGTAAGTAATTGAGAAAAATGTAATTGGGAAAAGTATAATTGGGAAATTGGGAAATTTCTTTTTCGTTGAAGACTCTTTTTTCTTTAGTAAGATTTCTCAATTTCCCAATCTCAAAATTTCAAAATAAGAAAACCATGGACTCAGCATTAAACTGGATCACAGCAAATCAACAGATGATCTATATCGTCATCCTGATGATATTTGTAGGTATTGAAGTCATTGGCCGGGTGCCAAGTGTATTGCATACTCCTCTGATGAGCGGCGCCAATGCTATACATGGTGTCGTTATCATCGGTGCCATCATCGTGATGGGTAAGGCGGAGCATGATAATTATCTCGCTTTAATATTAGGTTTCCTTGCAGTGGTGCTGGGCACTTTGAATGTAGTGGGCGGCTTTGTGGTGACGGACCGAATGCTGGAAATGTTTAAGAAGAAAAAGAAGTAAGCCCCAATACAAAGCAACAAATTACAAGAGGCAAAAGACAAATAAGCAACAAATATAAAATAATACAAACCGTACCCGGCAAGAATTAATGCCCTATCACAATGAACCAACCCTTTGAAAACAAAAAATACGATCTGGAAGAGCGTACTGCTTTGTATGCAGAAAGAGTGAGAGATTTTTGTCTCAGGTTACCAAAAAACCAGGCAAACAATGAGTATGTGCCGCAATTGATCAGGTCAGGCAGTTCGCCGGGAGCGAATTATATTGAAGCTAATGAGAGTATTGGGGATAAGGATTTTAAAATGAAGATCAGAACAAGCCGCAGGGAAGCAAAAGAGTCATCTTACTGGCTTCGGCTTGTAATAACTGATAATTCAACGATGATGGAGGCAGAAAGAGCAACCCTTCGGCAGGAAGCAAAGGAATTTGTATTGATCTTTACTGCTATTTTAAAGAAAAGGGGCGACTCCTGATACGATTTTGTAATTTATTGATTTGGCTGTTTGTTATTTGCTTTTTTGTTCTTTGGTTTTTGTATTTATCATTTGTCTTTGATTATTTGTTTCTTGATTTTTGATTTTTTTAATTTATGGAACTCAATATACTTACCATTTGCTATCTCATCGGTTCGGTCACCTTCATTCTCGGACTGAAAATGCTTTCTAATCCTGCCACGGCCAGGAAGGGTAACCTGATCGCTGCAGGCGGAATGATCATTGCTATTTTCGGCACCATCTTTTTATATGAGGAGAATGGGCAGAGACTCGGTAATTATCCCTGGATATTTGGTGGTATCGCTATCGGTACCGTCATCGGTTTTCTTGCGGCCAGGAAAGTAAAGATGACGGCTATGCCGGAGATGGTGAGTATGTTTAATGGAATGGGCGGTGCTTGTGCCATGCTGATAAGTATTGTAGAGTTTAATCATCTGGTAAATATTGATGGACCAATTTCTATACCGCCAGGTTATTCTCCGTCAGAAACCTTAAAATTATTAATTGAACAGGATTCTTCTAAAGGTATTTTGTTAATTATAATACTTGGACTTGTAATTGGTTCTATCTCTTTTGCTGGTAGTATGATCGCATGGGGTAAACTGAATGGTAAAGTAAAAGACTTCTCTTTCAAAGGACAACATCTTTTCAATATCGCATTGCTGTTGGTGATCCTTGTTTTAGCCACTTATCTTATTGGTTGGGAACCAGCAAATGCCAGTATCGTTTTTTACATCATTTTTTCTTTATCACTCTTATACGGCGTATTCTTCGTCTTTCCTATCGGTGGTGCGGATATGCCTGTCGTAATTTCATTACTCAACTCCTTCACCGGTGTGGCGGCAGCCTGCGGGGGTTTCCTTTATAATAATAAAGTAATGCTCACTGGTGGTATCCTGGTGGGTGCAGCAGGTACGTTGCTCACCATACTTATGTGTAAGGCGATGAACCGTTCACTGGCCAATGTATTGATCGGGTCTTTTGGCGGAGGTGGAAAAACCGGCCCTGTTGGCAGCAAAGACCAGGGCAGTTACAAAGAAATAACCCTGAGCGATACGGCTGTACTGATGAGTTATTCTGCCAAAGTATATATCGTGCCCGGCTATGGACTGGCCGTAGCGCAGGCACAGCATGCCTGTCATGAACTGGAAAAACTGCTTGAAAGCAAAGGAGTGGAGGTGAAATATGCTATCCACCCAGTTGCAGGACGTATGCCCGGCCACATGAATGTGCTACTGGCTGAAGCTGATGTGCCGTATGAGAAACTACTGGAAATGGAGCAGGCCAATGATGAATTCTCCAGTACTGATGTGGTATTAGTATTAGGTGCCAACGATGTGGTGAACCCAGCGGCTAAAACAGATCCTTCTTCTCCCATCTATGGTATGCCCATTCTGGATGTGGAGTTAGCCAGGAATGTAATCGTGAACAAAAGAAGTATGAAACCCGGGTATGCGGGGATAGAAAATGATCTTTTCTTCCAGCCTAAAACATCCATGCTTTTTGGGTATGCTAAAAAGGTGTTGCAGGACCTGATCGGGGAGATAAAGAACCTGTAACTGTTTGATAAATGCTCAGACCCATCACAAAATTATTATTGACAGGAGCATTATTCATTATTCATTCCTGCACATCACCGGCAAAAGCCCCGCCGCCTGATTGCAGGAAGCTTAAGACAGGCAAATTTGAATACAGAAATTACTTAGGAGAGGGGTTTATAAGTATCGAAAGAAATGATTCGATGCAGTTCGAACATTTGGATAACATCGGTTTAGGAATGAAGTTCAGGATCGATTGGTCTTCAGATTGTGATTACGTACTGACTTTTCTGTCATTTACCGGGAAAGAGGAATTCGTAGTACCGGAGGAGGGTTTTCCTGTTACCCGCTCAAAGATTATAAAGGTGACACCTAACTATTATATAGCTGAATCAACTACAGGTGATGACCGCTCAATAAGAAAGGATACGATCCTGATCGCTAATTGAAATACGGTGTTTACGAAATATCCCCTGCCCAATCTGTTGCCTGCACTCAACATCCGTTCTACTTCGTCAATACTTCATAGTTTTACATCATGCCATTACCGCAAGCATTGCTGGAATCACTCCTAACAACTACTGGTTTCAATAAAGAAGCATTTGAGCAGGTACATCGTTCCGGGGAACAGATCACTTCCGTACGGATGAATCCTTCCAAACCTATCAACTTATTAATTGATAATTCATTCAACCAATCAATCTCTCCGATTCCCTGGA
>CALSAT010000164.1:0-7962 GCA_943372905.1 Bacteroides fragilis
TAAAGTGCCGGGTGTAAGGGTAAGCGGCAGTGGTGGTGCTTTTACTGGTTCCAGCATTATCATCCGTGGGTACACTACGATGACAGGCTCTAACCAGCCACTGTTTGTTATCGATGGTATACCTGTTGACAACAGTGGTGGTGGAAGCCCGTTGCAAAACGGACCGACCGTATCAAACAGGCTGATCGATATTAACCCTGAAGAAATCGAGAGCATGACCGTGCTGAAAGGTCCATCTGCCTCCGTATTATATGGTTCAAGGGGATCGAACGGTATCATCCTCATCACCACCAAAAAAGGGAAGGCCGGTAAAAAAGCAGCTATCAGTTTTTCCAGTACTTATTCCATCGAGCAGGTAAACCGTATGCCGGAATACCAGAATGAGTATGCACAGGGGAACAGTGGTCTATTCTCGGCAGTAGCCCAAACATCATGGGGTCCAAAGATCAATGGGCAAACTGTGACCACTGCTTATGATCCTTATACCAACACCAATACCAGGACAGAGCAACTGGCCGCCTATCAGAACAACGTTTCTGACCTGTTCAAAAATGGTATCAACTGGCAAAACAATATCGCCTTCTCCGGGGGTACAGATAAGAACACTTTCCGTTTTGCTTATGGCCATACAAGAAACACCGGTGTATTGGCAAACAATACGTTGACAAGACATAACTTCTCTATAAATACAAGTTCTAAAGTGAATAACTACCTGACTGTAAGTGTAACAGGTACTTATTCTAATAATGCATCCCGCAGATCTCAGCAGGGAAACCAGTTGAGCAACCCGCTTTTCCGTGGTTGGTTCACACCCCGCAGTTATGATCTTACCGGTTTAGCATTTGAAGATGCTGCCGGTAACCAACGTTATCCTCTGGGTGAGGATCATCCTTACTGGACATTGAAGCATAACCGCTACCGTGACGAGATCAACCGGTTCATCGGTAACGTGGCGCTTAATTTTAAACTTACCAAGTGGTTGCAGTTTGATTATAAGATTGGTACAGACGTGTACTCTACTTTCCGCCATGCATACGACCAGATCGGTGCAAGAGGTGGTGCGAACACTACGGCCAATGGAGTGGGTGGTGTACGTGAAGTACGTAACCAATACCGCAGCCTGAACTCCAACGGTTACCTGACGGCCAACAAGCGTTTTAAAAACTGGACGGTATCTGCTATTGCAGGAACTGAATTTGTGCAGATTTACAATGCAACTGCACAATTAGATGGTAAAGGAGTTATTGTGCGTGATTTTGAGCAATTGAGTAATACGACCACTTTTACCAGCCCTGCACCAGCCAACGGTTCCAGCAAACAAAGACTGATAGGTATTTATGGAGATGTTACTATTGGTTATAAAAGTATCTTCAGTGTAAGTGGTACTGTACGTAATGACTGGTCTTCAGTTTTCAAACCTGGTAACTGGTCTTACATCTATCCCGGAGTGGTGGGTTCATTGAACCTTACTGAACTGATCCCTGATCTGAAAAATAAAGTTATCGATAATTTGAAAGTAAGAGCCAATTACGCCAAGGTAGGTAAGGCTGGTGATATTCTTTATGGAACCGATTCTTACTTCGGAGGTGCTGGCTCAGCGGATGGTTTCGGCCCCACTATCTCATTCCCCTTTAACGGTATCCAGGGCTTTACATTGAGCAATGGTGCAGGTAACCCCCTCCTGGGTCCTGAGTTTACTTCAAGCTCCGAATACGGCATTGAAATCTCTTTGTTCAAAGGAAGGCTTACTATTGACGGAACTACTTATAACCAAAAATCAACAAAACTGATCTTTGCAGTTCCTAATTCTGCCACTGCTGGTATTACTTCAGTTACATTGAATGCAGGTGATATCAACACAAAAGGCCAGGAATTAAGTATCAATGTGATTCCGATCAAAACCAAATCACTTGAATGGTCTATTAATTTCAACTATACTAAATTCAAAAGTATAGTTGGTGATCTGGCACCCGGTGTAACTAATATCTTCCTTGGAGGATTTACCACACCAAACGTTCGCCTGGTAGCCGGTGAAGAATACGGACAGCTTTATGGTAATGCCTACCAGAGAGATACAAAAACAGGTAAGATAATTGTTGGTGCAAATGGTCTGCCCCTCATCACTCCCGGTGTGCAGAAAATTGGTAACCCCAATCCTAAATACCTGATCGGTGTTACAAACACTATCAATTTCAAAACCTTCTCTTTCTCTTTCCTGATCGATTACAAGAAAGGAGGCGACCAGTATTCAAGAAATATTGCTGACCTGCAGCGGAATGGTGTCGCTATTGAAACTGCCGAGTTCGCCCGGTATGATGCAGCAGGTGTTTTACAAAAACCATATTTATTTGATGCGGTATATGCCAATGGTCAGCCTAACACGACTTATGTTTCTGCCCAGGATTATTTTGGAAACAATGGTAAGTATGCAGCTGCGGAAGGCTTTATTTACGAGACCACCTGGTTCCGTATCAGGGAAGCTTCTATCAGTTATTCCTTACCTTCTTCTTTGCTAGGCAAAACCCCATTCGGAAGCATGGAATTCAGTGTATTTGGCCGCAACCTGTTTTTGAATGCTCCGCATTATCCTCATCTTGATCCGGAGCAAAATGCCCTTGGTATCAGCAACGCTCAAGGTTTGGAGTTTAATGCCCTGCCACAAACACGTACTATGGGTGTAGGTCTTAAGCTTAGTTTTTAATTCAACTTAATACAGATAAATATGAAACTTAAATATTTTAAATTCATCCTGCTTTTTTCAGGAATCTTTGCACTGAGTTCCTGCAAAAAAACGCTGGACATTAACTATGATCCAGACCGTTTGCCAGATTCCAACAGCCCCATAGCGCAATTGCTTACTTCTGCCCAGGTAAACCTTGGTTTTGAGGGTGGTAGTGACCTTTACCGGTTCACCACACTTATCATGCAGCAAATGTCTGGAGGAGCCTCGCAGCCGAATCAGACCTATGAATACTACCGGCATAATATTACCGGCAGTGATCTTAATAACGTATGGGGAAGTATCCATGCCACTACATTGAGCGACCTGGAACTTATCATCAAGCAAAGTGGCGCCAGCCCTCATTATACCGGTGTCGCCAAGATCCTGAAAGCATATGAATATTCGCTGGTGGTAGATGTTTGGGGAGATGTTCCTTATTCGCAAGCTCAGCAGCTTACGGGTAACACACAACCTGCATATGATGATGATGCTACAATTTATCCAAAGCTTATCACTTTGCTTACCGAAGCAGTTAATGATCTGAATGCTTCTTCGAGTGTATTATCACCAGGCACCAACTCTGTGATGTACACTAATGCCACCTGGGCTACAGCAAGGGCCAACTGGATCAAACTGGCGAATACCCTTCGCTTACGGTTGTTATTGCACTACAGTAAAGTGAATCCTACTTTTTGTGTAGCTCAAATAACAGCTTTGGTGAATACTGCAGGCATCACTTTCATGGCTTCCAATGCGGATAATTTCCAAACGAATTTCTTTAATGTTGCTAACCAGCGTAATCCCATTTCTGCTTTTGAGGTTAGTCGTCCTAATTACTTATTTGCAGATACAAGAATGCTGAACCTGATGGGTGCAAAAAATGATCCCCGTCGTGCTTTTTATTTCTCAGATTTTCCTGTTGGTTCAGGCCTTTACGTTGGCGTATCTGCCACGGCCCTGCCACCAGCTCCAAATAATAACTACAGCCGGATACATACTTTCCTGCGTGGTGCTGTTACCACGCCGGCAGTAGGCACAAACTCTGCTGTATATAGCGGTGCTGCTCCGCAAAGGATGCTCACTTATGCTGAATATTGTTTTATCCGTGCCGAAGCTGCACTCATGGGTGCTCCTGGCAGTGCTCAAACATTCTTTACTGATGGCATCACTGCTTCAATGACAGAAGCCGGTGTAGCACCTGCAGCCATTACTACTTATCTTACAGCTAATGGAACCCTTACCGGTACCAATGCACAGAGGCTGCAGCAGATCATTGAAGAAAAGTATATCGCCTCATTTGGTGTAACCGTAGAGCCCTGGAACGACTGGAGAAGAACAGGCTATCCTGCTTTATCAGTTCCGACGAACTCTATCACCGGTTCTATTCCAAGAACATTGTTTTATCCTCAGTCTGAGATAGATCTTAATCCTAATTGCCCCGGACAAAAAGGTGCCAATTTACAGAGCACAGTATTTTGGGATAATTAATATTTAATATCAAGATAAAAAGAAAGCCCCCGACTATTCGGGGGCTTTCTTTTTATCAATATTGTTCTTCATTGACCAGACGTGTTCAAATATTCTGGTAAACAATGTATGTTTTTCATCTGCTATTTCAACACCTCTGCCAGTTTCTGTTCCAGTGCTTCGGCCCTCAATCCTTCGCCAATTACCTTTCCGGCGGGATCAACTAAAATATTATAGGGTATCCCTCTTTCGCCAAATCCATATGTTTCCACTACTGAAGTTTGCCATCCTTTCAATTCACTGACCTGTGTCCAGGTCAGGTTATCCTGCATCACCGCATTCATCCATTTATCTTTTTGCCCGGGATTATCTAAGGATACGCCCAGAATAGTAAAATTCTTATCCTTGAATTTGTTATAAGCCTTTACCACATTTGGATTCTCCTGGCGGCAGGGGCGGCACCAACTGGCCCAAAAATCTACCAGTACATATTTACCTTTAAATGAACTCAGTTTTACTTCTTTCCCAGTAGGGTCGGGCATAGAAAAATCAGGCGCCATTTTACCTACCCACTGCTGGCTCATGGCCTCTTGCTGGTCCTGCTGATCCTTCTGCATTTGTAATTGCTCTTTTATGGATGCCAGCCCTTTATGGGCAGGGTGTTTTGCTGCTGTTTCATTGATAATGGCATATACTTCTTCATTTTGCAGCGGAGGTAAATTATAACCGGATTTATTAGCCGTACCCTGGTAATTTCCTAAAATGAACATGGTCAGCGCCGGGTTTGTGCTTTTCTTAATACCCTCAGTAGCCAGATTCTTTGCTGCTTCTGCGGCTGTCATCACATTCATTTCCAGCTGACGAAAGGCGCTGTCCGGCGCATTGACCTTTGTCAGGCTATCTGCCTGCCGGGCATTATAGAAAATATCCATCAGCTTCGTATTGAAGCCTACCATAAAGTCTTTCATCTGCTGGCTTGCAACAGAATTCTTTACCTCATAGCTTTCAGCATACTGGCTGTTCTCCTGGCTAAATTTAATGTCCAGTTTAATAGAGGCCACATCATTGATAACGGCTGCTACAGGCACCTGATTTTGGTCCAGCCGGAGATTAAATACACTGGCTTCTGCAGATGGGGAAGACAGTTTATAACTACCACTTTTATCCAATACAAAAGAATCCACCACCCTGGGCTGCATGGTTGCCATCGGCAATTCTTCCAGATAAATGACTTTTGCAGTATTATTGGTGATCGTTCCTTCCACTTTAAATTTCTTTCCGGCTGATGACTTACTTTTACAGGAAGCCAAAACTGCCAGTACAATGACAGCAAAGAGTAGTTTTTTCATTACGTATATTTCTTGATTAAGATTTTAATTTCTCCAGTAATAACTCATTGGTCAGTTTCGGATCAGCTTTTCCTTTCGATTGTTTCATCACTTCCCCTACAAAGAGCGACAACAAGCCTTTCTTTCCCTTTTTATATTCTGTCACCTTATCTGCAAATTTCTCCAAAACGCTGTCAACCATTGGTCCAATGGCTGACACATCCGACTGTTGCAGCAGGTTATTATCAATAGCGATTTGTTCGGCTGTTTTATCTGGTTCCAGCAACAAGGCTGGAAATATCTTACCCGAAGCAACAGAGAAGCTAAGTTTACCGGTATCTATCAATCCGATCAGTGCGGCTATTTGTTCCGGTTGCAACGGTATGTCAGTAATCGCTTTCTCATTTTCATTCAGCCATGATTTTACAGGACCAAGCATCCAGTTGGCCGCTGCTTTGTAGTTGGTTGTGTGTAATGTGATGTGTTCAAAATAATCGGCCAATGCTTTTTCTTCCGTTAACACCGTGGCATCGTATACAGAAAGCTGAAATGTGGTCGTATATTTCTCAATTCGCTCTTCCGGTAATGAAGGAATGGATCTTTTGATCCGTTCAATGAATTCATCCTGCAAATGAAAAGGCGTAAGATCAGGCTCAGCAAAGTACCGGTAGTCATCTGCATCTTCTTTATCACGGGTGGCAAAAGTGGTCCCTGTATTGGCATCGAAACTTCTGGTTTGCTGAACGATAGTGCCCCCGGTTTCTAGTATCTCTATCAATCGAGTTGCTTCTGCTTCAATGGCCCTTTTCACATTCCGGATAGAATTCAGATTCTTTACTTCTACCTTGGTGCCCAATAGTGTGTCTCCCTTTTTTCGTACAGAGATATTGGCATCGCAACGCAGGCTGCCTTCTTCCATATTACCATCGCATATTTCCAAATAGCGGACCAGTTTTCTTACTTCTGAAATATAAGCAAAGGCTTCTTCTCCGCTGCGCAGGTCTGGTTCCGTTACTATCTCTATCAGGGGAGTGCCTGCCCTGTTGTAGTCAATACAAGTATTCGCCTCGTCTACATCATGCAGGCTTTTACCGGCATCTTCTTCCATGTGTATCCTGTTCAGCTGCACATTCTTTTCTCCATCCTGGGTTTTGATCTTCACAAAACCTCCTTTGCAAACAGGAGTAGTATGCTGAGAAACCTGGTATCCCTTGGGCAGATCAGGATAGAAATAATTTTTTCGGGCAAAATAGTTGTACTGCTCTATCTTACAATGGCAGGCTATCCCCATTTTGATAGCAAACTCAATGGCTTTTTTGTTCATTTTCGGCAGCGTACCCGGATGACCAAGAGTGATGGGGCTTACATGTGTATTGGGTTCAGCGCCAAAAGCAATACTATCGCCGCAGAAAAGTTTACTCAACGTCTGTAACTGTGCATGCACTTCAAGCCCTATTACTATTTCGTATTGATTACTGTTTGCCATTATTTCAATTTGCCTTTGTACTCGTTTGGCAAAGGGAGAGCAAAAATAACCCATTTACCGGAGTAGAAGATGGTAAAAGTGAGAGGAGACCGGTAACTACCTAAAGAAAAAAGGGAATCCGGTACGGGGTATAGTATCTGCCATCTCTGCCGGGATAAAAAGGTAAAGCCCTGTTCCGCATCTGCAGAACAAGGCTTTAATTTACCACACACCAAAACTAGAAATTGTTACAGGTCGGCTGTCTTTATCTTCCGGGGCATTTTCACTTCTATGTTCTGTGATTTGCCATTGCGGGTAAGTTGAAACCGTACCGTTGGATTGTCTTTTTTCTCTCTCAGGAGTTTAGATATTTCATCTACTCCTTTAATTTCTTTATCATCAAGGTGAGTAATGATGTCATCTTCTTTGATGCCAGCTTTGGCCGCAGTGCTTTCCTCATCCACTTCCACTACTTTCACCCCTTTGCTATCATCGGTATCCTGCACGGACAAACCCAATTTGGGAGACCCGCCGGACCAACTCCAGTTTTGACCACCACCGAATGGCGCCATTCCTTTGAATTCTTCCAGCTTAGGCATGATGGTTTTAAAATCCATATCACCCATATCAATTTTGAAATCCCCGCCGGGTGCATTTTGCCCGAAAAATGTGGCCCCTTTCCATTTGGTCAACTCAGCAGTTGCCTTCATTTCCTTCTTATCACGCAGATAGGTCACGGTTACTTTATCTCCGGGTTTGTGTGCTTTGATGGCTTCAGAAAGGTCATCCGGGCTTTCTATTTTCTTATCGTCGATCTTTTTGATGATGTCTCCTTCTTTGAGACCCATTTTTTCAGCGGCGCTTTCTTTTGTGATGTCTGTAACCTCAGCGCCTTCCTCTACTTTTTCGGTTGTTACGCCCAGCATCGCCCTATTGCTGTTTTCATTGAAAAATTGAAAATTGTCTCCGCCACCTTCATT
>CALSAT010000165.1:0-7962 GCA_943372905.1 Bacteroides fragilis
AATACAATATCAAATAATAGTTGCCGGAGTAAGAGCTTTGTAACCATTCCCGCACCATTAACTCACCCAAAAAAAGATTCCAAAAAACAATAAAAAAAGAGGCTTACATAATGTAAACCTCTTGTCGAAAAGGACATTGAATGTTCAGAACGGGCAATTGTAATTGACAAAAAGTATTTTAATTAAGCCATTTAAGCCGGGTCAAAGCCCATTTGGTCACCCGCTCATGAAATGTATGTGCAGGGTCATCGTATATTTTTTGAAACCAGGGCAGCGCTGCTTTATTATTATTCATCTTTAAATAACTAAGTCCGATATAAAACTCGGCTTCATCATTATACAACCTGGGACTATGTGTTCTGTTATATGCCAAAACCAGGTTCAGCAGCTCAATAGCTTCGGAAAAATTACCTGTTTCATGATAAGCGCTGGCCGCCAGAAATTTTTCCCTGTTACTCGTAACAGCCAATGACTGAAACGTACGGATCACTGCCTTGTAATCTCTCTCTTTGTACTCCTGCAGCATATTATGCGGAACAATTTCCGTTACCAGGTTTCGGTCCGTATTCAACTTATAAGGCTGATACATCTCTGCATATAGCTTTGAACTGCTGGCAGCGTTATACTCATAAGCAAGCCACCCGCCTGCCACAATGATAAGCATAGCAGCAATACGAAGCACCCATTTAACAGATTGCATCCTGGCAGTCTTCCCTGCTTTTCTCTCCTGTGGTCCTGTTGTCGCGGGAGCTAAACTTTCCTGCACTGGTACAAACTGCGCATGTACTCTTTTTACCTGGGCCAATATCGCATTCCTTTGCAAAGCCGCCACCGCCTGCTGGTGCATAGCTATTACTTCCCCGGCATCTGTAACAGATTCCTGCTTCAATTGATTCATTGTCTCTTCGATAGTGAGATGCCCCCGAACATACTCATCAAGTACCTTGTCTATGTAGATTTCATTACTCATATAAAGAAAGGGATTTTAGGTTTTTCAATAAGCTACTGTCCGTGAACAATAGCTCTTTCAATTTTTTCATACACCTGCTTTTCCTGTTTCTAAGCACCTGCTCATTTTCATAGTTAAATTCAGACAGCATTTCTTTCATACTCTTGTCTTCATAGTAAAAGCCGGTTAATATTCTCTGGCAGGGTTCACCTACCTGTTCTAATAATTTTTGCAGGACAGCTAGGTTATCAGCCTCAAAAAATGGCATTTCCGGTTCTTTAATCTTGTCTTCATTGTTCGTATAGACCACTTCCCGGTTATTCCTCCTGCTGCGAGTCCTTAGTTCATGGAGCCAGAGGTTGCGGGCTATGGCAAAAAGAAAAGTTTTAATGCTGCTGTCACCCCTGAACTGGCCGGTCTTCACTTTATCTATCAGCACCAGCACAGCCTCCTGGAAAATATCAGCCCCATCATCCCTCTGCCCCCCATTCATACAAACCTGTGCCACCACTCCCTCAAAATAATTCTCATATAACTGCCTTACATGCACCTCAATATTGGGCTCCCGCAAATCTGCTAACATATCCTGCTGAACAATCGGTGTCATATTATACATAATATAGTTGCCGTTCTGGCAATGATGTAACAGGCAAAAAGAAAGATTTGTTGATTTTTTGTAGTTTCTCTGGCATTTCCCCCTCTCCAAATGGCAATAAGCATAAGATTAAATACAAAAGCCATGTGTCCGGAAAAAAAGAGGATGAGGGCACTAGCAGCCTGAAAACTCCATCTCTGCTCAGGTTGATTCACAGAAAGTTATAAGCTGTTGATAGTTCCTTTCAAACCTCTTTTAACCGAACCTAAAACCCCGCCTGAACCCATAACAGCAGGCGAATAATAAAGCCGGGAGCCAAGTCCCGCACACCTACATTTGCAGTACTCCAAACCACTTCCCCATGAACGATGAGTTTCATATCCCCGTCTGTTTCGGGGGTAAAGAATATAATTTCCCCACCCGGCTGCTCAATTATGGCTACACTATTAAACTGGAGGTGGAGATAGAGGGAAACACCATTTTGTTTGAACCCGATGAAGAAAGAAACTGGAGAGCATTGGTCCCATTTGATGAAATACACAACGCTGAAAAAACAAACCCCGCTCTGCTAAGGGCCGTCGCAGAAGCCATAGAAGAGATCACAAAGTAGAATGTAAAGAAACCAGATAGCTTATTATTTACCCTTTTGCTTTTGTTTTTCAAGGTATTCTTTGATCGCCGCATTATATACCCGTTGTCCTTTGGCCAACTTGGCAGCATAGGCTTTCTTAAGCGCCGGGTTTCTGACAATAGATTGCGCATACGCCACTGCATTGGCAAATTCACCCTGCCTGTACTGTTGAAGAGCAGTTGGCTTCAGCTTGCGCATGTATGGGTAGGCGCTCACTACCGTACCATACACATATTGTTTCACCACTAATTGTTTACCGATTGCACCCCTGAGATCATTCAGGATAGATTGATTGCCCCCTCTGGCCATAAATACGGATTAAAGATTAAGACGCTGCCTGCTGTCCGCAGCAATATGTCGGTAAAATTATAGCAGCCTCCTGATTACCGGGTTAAAAACAATGTTAAAGCTTAAAAAAGCAGGCTCCCGCTACCCGGGAAAGCTGGTTGAGGTTGGAGTGTCAGATCAATTACAAACGCTTATATCATGGCTATTCTTCAGGATACTAAAACCACAAACAAAAAGGGTCTCTGTCCGAGACCCTTTTTGTTGAGGCTTAACAATTAATCTGTTTATTGTTTTACTACTTTCAAAATCTGCCTCCGGTCGCCCTGTATTACTTCCACAATATAGGTACCGCTGGTAAAATTATGCCCAAAGCTAATTCTTCCCTGTACTGCTCCACGCTTTGTGTATAAAATTCTGCCTTGTAAGTCAATTACCTTTACTTCTACAGGATGATTCAAATCGCTTTGTATTAACAAGGTGAAGAAATTGTTGGTGGGATTCGGGAAAGCATTGACCACTATTATACCTGCCTTTTCTTCCGGAAGCATATCAAAATTCTTATTTGTATTTAATCCGCAAGGCACTGTACCGCATCTTCCCAGCCTGTCATTAGGATGATTTCTCAAATGAGCTGCCACTGCATTTGTACTGATAGCTAAAGTTCTGCTATAATTGCCACCAGAATTGTTGTTATGATGATCATCATCATCTTCATCGTCGTCATCGTCGTCATCATCTGAACCATTATGACAGATATATACTTTTCTGCCGTAAGTTCTCGGCACCCTGATGTCTGTTACACAAATTGTGATACTGCAACTGGAAACACACCCAAATGTATTAGTCACCTGCGCCGTGAATGTAAAGCTTCCTGCAGTAGTAGCAGTGAATACAGGATTGGCTGTATTGTTATTACTCAATCCATTGCCAGTCCATACATAAGTATAAGGAGCTCCGGCACCTGATGCTGAAACATTCAACCTTAACTTCTGAGGCCCGTATCCAAGATAAAGATTGGTAACAATACCTCCGGTATAAATATTGTTATTTGGTACTGCTGTGATAGAACAGGTATGAACAGGATTTACCGTAATTGTCTTTGTAGCAGTAATGTTACAGGCTTTAACACTATAAGCTGTAGTTGTTGTCGGTGAAACGGTGATAGAAGAACTTGTTTCACCAGTGTTCCATAAGTAAGGGCCGCTTCCTGCTACAGTTAAGGTGGCAGATGCGCCAGTACAGATGATACCATCATTACTAACCAGACCTGACGTTTCCGAAACACTGATAGAAGGAACATTTACTTCATACACAGAAATTGTCCTGCTTACTTCAGCAGAAGTGATAACAAGCGGTTTGCCGGTAGGACTATTAGCCGCAGCCACAAACACAATTCCTTCCACTCCGTTATCTTCCAAAGTGTTGATATACTGCACAAACTTCGGTGCAGCAGGATTGCTGATATCATATACAAATACATCACCGGTTCTTTCAGAACCGATAAACGCATATGGAATACCATTTACCATTCCGATAGTAACGCCTTCAGGTTCGGGGCCTTTATTATCACTGCGGGTATCAAAACCTGCAGCGGGTCCGTCTGAGTTAAATGTAGCAGGTGTTAATACAGAAGTGATATACTCCAGGTCATCGCCACTATCATATATTAATTGTCCCGTTGCATTCCAGATACTGAATGAACGGGCACCTAATGAATGTAGTTGGTCAAAATCTGTGTCGGCATCTGTATTACCGGTAGCATTAGTAAGCTGCAGGCGACCGAGGTTTGCATTTGCTTTCAACGTTGTTCCGTTAGGAAATGCTGTCGGATCAAGGGTTAATGTACTTACTCTTGCTTCTTCGCCAAAACCAGGCCAGTCCCTCGAATCACCCTCATTGGCGGTAACATAATAGGTTTGTCCGCCAACTGTGTATTGTGCAATAGCATCAGGCTGGTACATTCCCATTACCGGCCAGTGTTGCATATTTATTTTACCGGTGCTTGATGTAAGATCACGGTCGCTGGCATCTAAACTATTATTTAAAATTTTTATCAATCCCAGCAATTCTTTTTCACCGTTCGGATTTGGGAAGGGGGTAAATGTACCCGTTGTTGCATCAATAGCCAATCCACCAACTGTAAAATCATTATCGTTGATAACGGCCAGTGTATTGCGGTCAACAATCGTAAGACCTTCAACTTTTTCTGTTGTATTATAACCTGCGGTTGCCAGGTCCACATGCAGGTATTTTGTGATAGGGGCAATCCCGGCAGCAGCTAACTCTGCTAATGTCATTTGGTCGGCAGTTTTGCCACTTATTACATTGGGCAGTGCATTGATATTTGTTGCACCTGACAGGCTGAAGCGATAGATTTTCTTTTTAATATCATTTAGCGGATCGCTGTCAATAGCATCATCATCTCTTTCCACCACCAGAAACTCACCATTTCCGAGAGATACTGCGTCACCTATCTTATCAGCACGGGTATCGGTGGCACCACCAACAGCCGGGTCATTATCCATTATATAGATATACTGGCCAGTTGTAGTCTCTGTAGTGGGATCAAATTCTATTACACGGATATTTTTTAATCCGTTCAAAGTGCCATTGCTTTGAGTGATGGGATTACGCATCGGGCTTTGAACAAATGCATATAATTTCCCATTGTAAAAAGCAATGCCTTCAAAGCCCCGGTTTTGCCGGCGCTGTGCTATTACAGCCGGTAAACTTTCTGTACCATAAGTGCCGGCAGGTTGTCCTGCAGCAGCGGCAGTACCAGCAGGCACAAACCTTTTAATTAAAACACCATTTGTATTGAAATGATAAATAGCAGGACGGTATTCATCCACCATCCAAAAGGTTCCATCAGCCGCTACTACAATACCTTCCAGATCTGCACCCAATGGATCAAGCGGAAGAACACCATTTTGTAAATTCACCGGCACCTCATCATTATATGCCTGGTTGGCATCAGCACTTATCGCTGTATTAGGCAAGCCGGTAAGTAGTGTTGAGGCGTCTTTTTTTAATTGTATGCGTTGCGTTATGCTAATCTGACCGCTTGTGCGGTTCAGTTCAAAACGGATAATCTCAGGAGCAAAATTGGGTAATGCAAAAGGGCGGTTAATGCCGGTTGGTTCGCCGTTTGGTCCACGATCAGTATGGGTGATAAATTTAAGATTACCATTAGCTGCATAACCTTCAAAACTCAAACCTGAAAATCCACCCAAAGGAATAGATTGACCTGCAGCCGTAGTATCGATTGACGGCATATTATTAAACTCATAAGTCTCAAGACCCATTACAGTCGGACGGCTATGATTCTTTAATCCAAGCGGAATAAGCTGGCTAACGGTTGCCGTGGCAATATCAACAATGGCCAGCGCATTATTTTCCTGTAATGTTACATATGCTTTTGTTCCATCAGGAGAAATTGCAATATACTCCGGCTCTATATCCTGTGCCACGGTCGCATTAGGCCCATAGATTCGTACACCTGCTGCTTTCAACGCAGCAAGTTGTCCATTGAAAGAAGCAAAGGAGGCTGTTTGTACTGTTGCACTTGCAACACCACCCGATATATCAACAATACTTACTGAACCTTCAGGGTCAAAAGAAGTTGCCTGGTTATAACTATTGGGCTCCGCTTCATTGGCAGTCAGCAGTTTTTGACCATCGGCTGTAAATACTATCATGTCCGGCAGATAGCCAACAGTAACAGCATTTAAGGCTGCACCTGTAGTGGCATTATAAAAAGAAACCATGCCGGGCTGTTGTGCAAGGGTTGTTTTATTGATAATGGCAAAAGATGCAGCAATGATATTGCCATGTACTGCAACACTATTGGGGATAGCTGTATCACTTGCAGCTGTGGAAAAACCAAAAGCCAATGTGCCTCCCAATGTAAGGGCACCAGTATTGCTCATTGCGTGATATTCTATAACAGCACCTGCAACGGTGTAAACACGGCTGCTTCCAGGATGAAAGGTCGAAATTTCAGCGCCTTTGGTACTTGCCAAACCACCAACTTTTGTTAGGAAGTTGCAGGTGTTTTGCGGTGTTGTTGTTTGTGCATTCAAACCAATAACGGCTATCAATAAACAGCCAGTTATTAGTAAGGTTTTGATTTTTGCGCCAGAACAAATTGACGCCAGGTAAAGTTCTTTCATTTGCAGCTTGTGTTTATGGTAAAAAAATGGTGAATAATAAAAATAGGTGAATAAGGAAGCGGGTAGGTTTTGGAACAAGAAGTTTACAAAACGATAACATAACGGTAAGATAAAAATCATACCCCTGCTAAGTTGGGTTTAAAAGCAATATTCATGAACGTAAATGCTATTCCCTTGTGACTCATATTGCCAGTACTTACAGTTTACACTATCACTGGTGTTTGGCTGGTGGTAAGCAATTTGATCAGCCACGGGTATAAGGAAGCAATAACAGGAAAAGAGTATTCTATGATGCTGGTCGTTGGTGAAGATAATTGGTCAAACCAGCTAAGAAGGAAAATGCGTGACTCAATACCAATGTGTGCACATTATATATAACAGAAGTTGATTAAACTACTTCCCAACTCATACTCCCGGGGAAAAGCCGGGCTTCATACGGTCTTACTTCACTGCTACTCCCTTCTTACTATACGCTTACTTTACTGCTCTCCCCTGCCAGAAGCATGGATCCTTCGTTCATCCTTCGTTCATCCTCCGTACACCCTTCGTTATAGTGTCGCTTTGCGTTGCAAAAAACTATTACACAGCCCCTCCCCTACCCCACCAGTATTACTTTACTTGCCAATGCAGAAATTCATTTCGTTTGACGCTCAAGTCATTCTACAATTGGACAACAAGAAAAATGAAACAAAGACAAAAAAGAATAAATTTTTTTAAAATAAAAAACCGGGGTCGTCAATGATTTCCCGTCGAAACGACTTGCTCCGTCCCCAGTGGCAACCCACATATTAAAGGCCGGTGTAGCCGGTACAGCCAGGTATTTCCAATGAGGCGTTAACAGTGGAGTGTTGGAGATGATCTCGATGAACTGGGCACTGTTGTACGTTCGGATCGTTGTTCAGCATTTGCGATGTTCACCACTATTTATAAGTTACTTTATACAAGGAACCCGGCTGTTAACCGGGCTCTCTGTGTTTTGATCTTAACGTGCTTTTTTCTTTGGATCAGCTTTCTTCTGTGCTGAGCTTTTCTTTTTTGTTGGCTTATTCTTTCTGGGTTCAGCGTTCTTTTTCGGCATACAATTAAATTTTAGGTTAGTGAATTATTTACTTATGGCTACAGGGTATTTTTCCCCTTTTTTCATGTTTTCCATAAGTAAACAAAGATAAGCCTTCTTAGTTCCCGGTTGTCCTGAGTTATCTACTTGCCGATACAGATAATTTTTCCCGCTACCAGCAAGGGTTTCAGCGAATGGGGCAACAAATGGGCAACAAGAAATGGTAAACAAAGGATAACAAGAACAGGAGCATGACCGGAAATACCTTCC